>JAAYKZ010000360.1 GCA_012522165.1 Clostridiales bacterium | reverse complement strand
GCTATATACTATGAACAATAATTGTGAGAGGTTAGGCTGATGATAAAAGAATATTTAAAAGATAGTATTTTGATAACAGATGGGGCTATGGGAACCTATTACTCTCATATCACCGGTTCTGAAACTACCATTTCAGAGCTGTCCAATAAACAAAATCCAGAATTAATTAAAGGTATTCATAAGGAATATATTGAAGCTGGAGCTAAGCTTATTCGAACTAATACATTTTCCGCAAATAGCTTTACCCTTGGCATAAGCCGTCAGGATATTAAGGAATTGATTGCTGCAGGATATGAGATTGCTAAATCAGCTGCTAAGGATCATGATGTATTTGTAGCTGCCAGCATTGGACCTATCCCAGAACTGGTTGAAGGAAAGATCCTTGAAAAAGATGCCATCCTAGATGAATATTTATTTATAGCCAATAGTTTTTTGAATCTAGGTGCAAACATATTTATTTTTGAAACCTTTAGCAGTACAGAATATATTAAAGAAGTCTCGGAATATATAAAATCCATAAATCCCAAGGCTTTTATTCTTACTCAATTTGCTCTGAATACAAATGGATTTACCAGGAAAGGTATAAGTGCCAGGCGAATACAAAAGCAAATAAAACAAGTAGATAGTGTAGATGCATACGGTTTTAACTGCGGTATAGGACCAACCCATCTATATAATATTATAAAAAAACTTGACTTCTCAAAGGATATAGTTTCAGCGCTGCCCAATTCCGGTTATCCGGTTATCATTAATGAAAGAACTGTCTACCAACAAAATCCTGGGTATTTTGCCCAAAAATTAATAGATATAAAGGATTTGGGAGTTGGCATTATTGGCGGATGCTGTGGTACCACTCCCCTGCATATAAAAGCATTGGCCCAAGAATTAGATATGCAGCCAGTTGACCCTGTAATTATAACTAAACCAGATATTAGGAAGGAGATGAAACCTCCTGTATATCCTAATACTTTTGCCGAGAAATTGAAGAATAATGAGTTTACCATAGCGGTAGAATTAGATCCTCCTTATGGTACTAATTTAGAAAAAATGATAAAGGGAGCCAGAGAGCTCAAAGATGGTGGAGTAGATATATTGACCATTGCTGATTCTCCCATGGCAAGGGTCAGGACAGATTCAGTTATGACAGCAGCCAAAATCAAAAGAGAGGTAGGCATTGATGTAATGCCCCATATATGTTGTAGGGATAAGAATATAATTGCCCTTAAGTCATCCCTACTAGCTGCTCATATAGAAGGAATACGCAACTTACTTCTGGTTACCGGGGATCCTGTCCCCAGCCCTGAACGAAATGACATAAAAAGCGTATTTAATCTAAACTCTATTAAGCTGATAGAAATGGTCACAGAAATGAATAAAGAGGTGTTCGCTCATGAACCCTATTTTTTGGGCGGTGCCCTAAATTTAAATGTATTAAACAAGGATGTAGAAATTAGAAGAATGGAGCTTAAGGCAGAAAAGGGTGCTAAATTTTTCTTAACTCAACCAATTTTTTATGATAATGTAATTGAATACCTAAAGAAGATTAAAAATCACTATAGTGTTAAAATATTAGCTGGCATTATTCCTTTAGTTAGCTATAGAAACGCTATGTTTCTAAACAACGAGGTGCCGGGAATAGACATCTCCCCAGAGTATATCCAACGATTTTCGCCTCATATGTCAAGGCAGGAAGCAGAGGATGTAGGGATAGATATTGCAGTAGAATTAATTACTAAAATCAAAGATCATGTAGATGGAATCTACTTGATTACCCCCTTTAACAGAACAAGTATGATAGCAAAAATTATAAAGAAAAGCCTGCAGTAGATAGGGTAATGCCTTTTGGTACGGTTTTAGTGACAAGTACTTGATCATATTTATCATTTAAAGACTGGGCTGCCTTCTTGGCAGCTTCCTTACCCGGAAAAATGCCATAAACCGATGGCCCGCTTCCACTCATTAAAGTCCCCAGGGCACCATAATCTATTAGCTCTTCCTTTAGCTTATATAGCTGGGGATGCATGGAGATGGTAACCTCCTCTAAAACATTTACTAAGTTACTACTTATGCCATGTATATCACCGGACTCTAGACATTTTATCATCCTTTGATTGTCTGGCCTTTTCCCTATAGCCTCTAGCCTTAGCCTGCTGTATACCTCCTTGGTAGATACCCCAAAATCCGGCTTTATTACTATCAGCCATATCTCCTCTTTGAAAGCTATGGGAGTGAGTATATCTCCAATACCTTCCGCTAGGGCTGTACCTCCTACCAGACAAAAGGGGACATCTGCCCCTAGCCTTTTACCTAAAGCCTGTAATGAGTTAATATCCAATCCTAGATTCCAAAGCTTATTTAGGCCTGATAATACCGCCGCACAGTCTGCACTTCCTCCTGCCAGTCCTGCTTCTATGGGAATGTTTTTGCAAATTGATATATGAACTCCTTTTTGTATATTAAACTCAGTCTTTATAAGCTGGGCAGCCCTCCAAGCAATATTGCCTTCATCTCTGGGCAGCCCGGGAATATTGCTATCCAATTCTATTCCATCATGAATTTCCTTCAATGTTATAAGATCCCACAGATCTACAGACTGCATTATCATTTCTACATTATGATAACCGTCTGGTCGCCTGCTCACTACATCTAAAGTTAGGTTTACTTTTGCATAAGCTTTTATAGAAATACTGCTCATAAATTATCTGATTCCTTTCTTTATATTAATTTATTTGATGTTAAATGCACTATTCATTTCAATAAAGAAAATGACTTTATTTCGATTATGATTATATATGAATTCTATGATGATTTCCATAAAAAAACTGCCCGCTATCCAGCCAAGGCAGTTTTATAAAGTTTTCACCTTACTATGCAATTGAGGTATCCAATCGTTTGAATACTATGAGCTTGGTGCCTTCTTCTAAAATATCTTGATCATCTATATCATTATATCTTAATATGCTATTAATGGTTGTATTGTATTTCTTAGCCACAGACCATAAAGTGTCTCCAGGCTGTACAAAATAGATATATAAACCCGAATCTTCTTCTAATTCTTGTTCTTTCTCCTCTACATCTAACAATACTTCTTTCTCAATACTTTGACTTACTTCTCCTCTAACCAATAAAGTTGCTTTTAACTCAAACTCATTAAATGAAACTAAAGTATGGCTTAGATACTGCAATTCTACTTGACAGAAACAGTCCATATCTTGAGTAGTACCTTCTATTTCTAAGCCTTGAGAAAAAGGTATATCAACCTTTAAGCTACTGATTGACAATTCATCATCCTCCGGCTTATAGATTACCACGCCTGTCAACACCCCATCCACTAACACTTGATCATCGTTTATTCGATAATCAGCTATTAGAGGCCTAACTTCAGCATACAAGATTCTGTCAACCGGAGGCATATTCTCTGGTACCTCTACGTTCTCCCTAATGACAGTCTGAACCTGGGCTTCGCCAATAGAATGAGTTAACACTATTTTTTCTTTTACTAAATCCAAAACAGAACCTGGACTATAGGCATCTATTATTACATCTACTTCATGGCTTTCGTAAACCCTTGCTTCCATGAAAAGCATCATGTCTATAGATAGAATTCTAAAATCTCCAACAATATCCTGCCTCAAGGATATATCAATATCCTGGACTTCTACATTGACGTGGCAATCCATGCCCTGATATGCGCCTTGTACCTCTACTGCATGGTTAAAGGGAATTTCATATTGTAAAAATTGTATGGGTTCCTGCTCTTCTTGAGTTTGATACAGCAACCTTAATTCAATTTCACCATGGGCTACAACCCTATTATCTGCAACCTTTCTCTCCAGTATCTTTACCTTGGCGTCTTTTCTTAAGACTTCTACTGCAGAGGGCATATCATCAGGGATCTCTACATCTTCCCTGATAATAGTTTGACCCCTGCCATCTCCTCCTGACGAAACCAATCTTAAAGGTTCTCTTAGTGCTTGTATTACATCTTGTTCCTCAAATTCTCTTAATACTTCCAGCTGCAGTAATTGCTGTACCTTGCACCCTATGTTTAATACTGTTCTGATATTAAGGCTTTTGCTATCCTGTATATCGTAATCCACATGCTCAAGTTCAAAGGAAATATCTGCATTCATCCTAGGTTTTGCACCTTTTACCTCTACATACTGGGTAAAAGCTTCTTCATTATCTACCTGCACTACAGTTTTGTTGTCCCCTACCGGTATGTAAAGGAGATTGTAGCAAATAATTCCTTCTACCATCACTTTATCCTGAACAACTTCTATGCCAGTTCCATATACCCTAGCTCCTAAATCCAAAATCTTGGCTATCTCCGGTTTGTCTTCAGGAATTATTAGCTCTCCCTCTATTAAATGCTGGGACAACTCTTCTCCTACCAGCTGGTCTACCTTCAAGATTCCTTTTTCATAGTTGATGGCCAATTCTATTCCCCCTCTTAGATATTAAAATATAAATGTCCCATATCTATAAATATAGATGGCCATCGAAAAATATGTTAAATTCTTTGATTATTTTTGCAAACTACTAATTCTACATTTGAGGTTAAAATATCAGAATAGGTATAGCATAGGGTTCTGGTACTCTGTTCATCAATATTCACCAGCACTGTAAATACGCTAGGATATATG
>JAAYKZ010000359.1 GCA_012522165.1 Clostridiales bacterium | reverse complement strand
TGCCCTATTGCTTAAAAAAGCAGGCTATGAAGTTATTGGCCTCTTTATGAAAAACTGGAGCGAGGAAAACGAAGAAGGAGAATGCATGGCTACAGCAGATGCTGAAGATGCTAGAAGAGTGGCAGATCAATTAAATATTCCATTCTATACTGTTAATTTTGAAAAAGAATACTGGGATAAGGTGTTTACCTATTTCCTTGATGAATATAGAAAGGGAAGGACTCCTAATCCAGATGTAATGTGTAATCAGGAAATAAAGTTTAATGCTTTTTTAAACTACGCATTAAAATTAGATGCCGATTATATAGCCATGGGCCATTATGCCCAAGTAGAAAAGCGGGAAGATGGTTACTACCTACTAAGGGGTAAAGATAAAAATAAGGATCAAAGCTATTTTTTATCAAGAATAGGTCAAGAGGCCCTGTCAAAAGTTCTATTTCCTATAGGACATTTGGAGAAAAACGAGGTAAGAAAAATAGCTGAGGAACATAATCTCTACACAGCCAATAAAAAGGATTCAACAGTAATATGCTTTATAGGTGAAAGGAATAACTTCAACGAGTTTCTTGATAAGTTTCTTCTGGCAGAAGAGGGAGATATAGTGGATACAGAAGGGAATGTCATTGGAAAACATAGTGGACTTATTCATTATACCTTGGGACAAAGAAAGGGATTGGGTATAGGTGGCGGACTTGGGACAGGGGAGCCTTGGTATGTAGCAGGCAAAGACTTGAAAAACAATATACTCTATGTTGCCCAGGGTGAAAATCATCCTGCTCTTTATTCCGTATCCCTAATTGGGGAGTCCCCTGCTTGGATTTTAGGTCGTCCCCCAAAATTGCCCCTAAGATGCACTGCTAAATTTAGATATAGGCAAAAAGATATCCCTGTAACAGTAGAAAGCTTAGAAGATGGAAATCTATATATAAAGTACGACAAGCCAGTAAAGGCCGTTACCCCAGGTCAAGTAGCAGTATTGTATCAAGATGAGGTATGCCTAGGAGGCTCTATAATTAAATCTACAGAGCCTCTAGATAAAAGGTATTCATATTCATAAAAATGTTAAATCATTTAGGCACTAATACTCTACATGCAATTTCAACTGCCTTAACAATATTCTCAAGGGACATGCTAGCCCTTTCAGGCTTATTAACTACTTGCTCAGGTATGAAAGGCACATGAATAAAGCCAGCTTTTATATCTAGCTTCTCCTTATGGATCTTATAAAGGACTCCATACATGACATGATTGCACACATAGGTTCCTGCCGTATTTGAAATATTGGCAGGAATCCCTGCTTTTTTTATATCCTCTACCATGTTTTTTATGGGAAGGTTTGAAAAGTAAGCATTCTCACCATCTTTAAAGATGGGCTGGTCTACAGGCATATTGCCTTCATTATCTGCCATTGTTGTATCATCAATATTGATAGCAACTCTTTCAATAGATATACAAGCCCGTCCACCTGCCTGCCCTAAAGAAATAACTATATCAGGCTCATACTCATCTATATGCTGCCAAACCTTTTCTATGGATTTTTTGAAAACTGTTGGTAGCTCTAGTTTTAGTATTTGTGCTTCACCGATCTTATCTGGCAATAACTTCATGGCTTCCAGGGCAGGATTGACTTTTTCTCCACCAAAAGGCTCAAAAGCTGTTATTAATATTTTCATTGTTTAGCATCTCCTCATATCTCAAATAAATTTAATTTTTTAATATCGCCTTTATATATACTGCTGTCTCCATAACCTGCTTTTGTTCTGTAAAATTAAGTATATTTAAATTATCTCCACTTTTATATTTCTTTTTTTGCAAACCCATTCTAAAGCAGGATCTCCATTTTTACATAAAATTACCGGGATTATTTTACTAGTGTTATACTGTCTTTCAAACATATCTGCCCCGGCTATAACCTGACCAATAACTAAACGATTTAGATTCTTTTTTACTTCAATCAATTCAATTGTTTTTCCCTGTACCTTTTTATAAAATTCTTCAATAGTATAATCTCTATACCTGAAGACATTAGGTTCCTCCTTCTTTAATTCATCTAATATAATAACCCCATCTATACGCCTGATCTTAGATTTAGGCGGCCAATTACCTAATTCTTTATTACCCACAGGTACTTCTAAATATAAATGTTTTTCTTTCTTTTTCCAATATTCATAAAGCAAAGTGTCTTCAAAAGTTATAGGTTTCCATGCTTCCATACTTATCACTCCAAAAT
>JAAYKZ010000358.1 GCA_012522165.1 Clostridiales bacterium | reverse complement strand
GTTCAATTTTCAAGGATCAATGCCTTTTTTGTCTTACCTCTCTTGAGGCGACTCCTACTATGCTAACAAATTTAATTTGCTTTGTCAACAAGTTTTTAAATTATTTTTTCTTATTTGCTTTTGCTGCTTTCAGTTTCTTTTCCATGAGAGCAGCGAAGAATATATTAACACATATAAATCTTTGTGTCAACATGCTTTATTTTGGTTCTTTTTGGAACTGTAATTGCATTTTTAAAGCTGCCATTGTATCGCTACTTTTAGTATTGCCAGCTTTATATATTATTGTATACGTTGTCATATATGTTATCGTATATATTATTGTATGTAGTATTGCATTTATTAGGCGCGCTATTAAATGCTGTGCATATTATCCGTCATCACATCAATAGTTTTCTACTCTTAATACACATGCCACTTCATCAACTATTTCCTTCAATTGACGGATCTCATCTAGTCCTCGATCTAATTTTTCCCGCTCCACTTCATGGGTGATAAATATAACTGGCACTAGTTCTTGGCCCAATCCTTGCTGGGATACTGATGCTAAACTGATACCATGCTTACCAAAGATGGTAGTGATTGCTCCTAATACCCCTGGCTTATCTACTACCTGTAGGCGTATATAATAGGAACCTGATTCTTCACCTACTACTTTTAACTTTCCACCATTGGGAACAAAGCTGCTGCCAGTCTTGGCAGACTGCCGCATCATCCTTATTATATCTAAAATATCTCCAATTACTGCGCTTCCTGTAGGCATAGAGCCAGCACCTTTTCCATATAGCATTAACTCGCCTACAGCATTGCCTTTTATGAAAAGGGCATTAAACTCGTTATAAACTGCAGCAAGAGGATGATGATTGGGGATAAGGGTTGGATGTACGTGTATTTCAAGTTTTCCATCTTTCTTTCTTGCAGTAGCTAAGAGCTTAACAGCATATCCTATTTGCTCAGCATATTGTATCTCATGTTCGCTTATTCTGGTTATGCCTTCACAGGGGATAGTATTGGGATTTACATGGAGGCCAAAAGATATTGCAGCCAGTATAGCCAGCTTATAAGCAGCATCCTGCCCCTCTATATCCGATGAAGGATCAGCTTCTGCATAACCTTTTTCTTGAGCTTTCTTAAGAGCTGCGTTAAAGCTCATGCTTTCTCTGCTCATTCTGGTTAAAATATAGTTTGTAGTACCGTTTATAATGCCTACCAGCTCATCTATCTCATTACCAGCCAGATTGTTGGTTATGGTATCAATTATAGGAATACCGCCGCCTACACTTCCCTCAAAGCGAAATTCAACATTATTTTTATCAGCCAGCTCAAAAAGCTCTCTGCAATAAGTAGCAACAACTGCCTTATTGGCTGTTACAACGTGTTTACCATTTTCCATGGCTTGTTTAATATATGAAAAGGCAGGTTCAATACCACCTATTAGCTCTACCACAATATCTATCTCTGGATTACTTAGTATATCCTCTGCATTAGTTGTTAATAGCTGCTTATTAAAGACAACATCCCTGGGTTTATTGATATCTCGTACCAAAACCTTTTCTACTATAATATCTGTACTAGTATAATCTCTAATTTTATTAATATTTTTCTGTAAAATATTTACAACGCCGCTTCCTATATTCCCAAGTCCCAAAAGGCCTAGCTTAACGATATCCAACTCTATCTTCCCCTTCCTAATCCTGGTGAGCAGTTTTTTCTATTTTAGCATTCATTCCATATATTTTCAACTATCTTTCTAATATATATGTAGTTATTCTGTGATAATGTCATATTGAATTTATTCTGATAAAATGTCATGTATGAGGAAGGAGTTATTCAATATGACTCAAAAAGAGATAACTCGTCTTAGAGTCATCAATCAAACTATCGAT
>JAAYKZ010000357.1 GCA_012522165.1 Clostridiales bacterium | reverse complement strand
TTTAGTTGATAATGCCATAGAAAATTTAAGTGCCAATATTTCATATCCTTATAACTTATCAGGAGATCTTAAGGATCATAGGGACTACAGCAAAGAAAAAATAAGCAGTAATGAACTTGTGGAGTTGTCAGAAAAGATACTTAAAAAATTGAGAAAAGAGTATTCCGATTTTGATTTTAGCGAAAGGATAAATACTAAGGAAATAACCTATGCTATGAAAAATACTCAAGGACTAGATCTTGAATACAAAGATGCATATATGTCCTTGGGACTTATATTAAAGGAAAAGAAATCAGCCAATGTTTTTGATGGATTCTTGCAATATTATGGCAGAACCTTTGATTTGGATAAATTCTGGGAATTCAATGAGGAATTATTAGTTGCTTATCGTAAAGAAGTGCCCCTTCCAGAGGGTGAAACTTTGCCGGTTTTTATGCTTGAGTTCTATGAGTTGGAAAATTTTGTGTCCCGTTCCTTAAATGGTGAGCTGTATGCCACTGGCAGCTCCCTCTTTAGCAATAAAATAGGGGAACAGCTCTTTAATGAGAAAATTACCATTCAGCAGAATAGGGATCCTAGATATAGTCCACAACCCTTCTTTGATATGGAGGGTGTAGTTCTTGAGGGAGATGCTTATAGTTTAATCGAAAAGGGCAGGTTAGTAAATGTATATACAGACAAAAGAACCGCTCATACCTATAACTTGCCTCATACTGGAGCAGCATCAGGAGCTTATGACGGTATGCCTACTCTTTCAAGGGCTCCTCTAAGATTCGTTGTTGATTCTCATGATATAAAGGCAGCCTTAGATGGGCAAATGGCAATACTGGTAGCGGTTAGTTCTGGTGGAGACTTTACGGCCGATGGTGGTTTTGCGGCTCCTGTTCAAGTAGGATTTTTGTTTGACGGACAGCACATTATAGGGAAGTTGCCTGAGTTTACAATGCGATCTCACTTATATAAACTTCTGGGAGAGGATTATATAGGGACATTCCCTAACAAACACCTTTATATAGGGGAAGGGACATTACTTCAGGGATATTATATGGATATAGTAAGATAGGATTGATTAAAGAATTAGAATAAATGGGCAAAAAAATAGGAAGTAAAGGTACAGGATACAAAGGTACAGTAAATAAAGGCATAGATTAAAGGGGATAGATTTCCACCATCTATCCCCTTTCCCATCTAATACTCTTCTCTAAGTCCAAATTCTGCAGATTCTACCCATTCAATTGGACGACTGACATGAGAAACGATATCTTCCAATATAGAATAATGGGTTTCCTCTTCTTTTATTAGAAATTCAAAGACTTCCTTATCCTGTTCATCAGTGGCTTCAGCCAGCATTTCTTTATAGAGTTCAATAGCCTCTTTTTCTTTTTCCATGGCTAAGAGATAGACATCTACTGGTTCCAGGATTTCTTTAATTGAACTATAGAAATCTTCAGCCTGCTCGAATATATTTTTGTACTCAGAATAGGATGTGGTATCTGATAATTCAGGTGTCAAATGGTTAAGCCTGTCCTTCAGGATGTTAGCATGTTTTCTTTCATCTTTGGCAAGTGTAAGAAACACAGTATGTAGATTAGTGTTTTTATGTTTCTCAGCCTGCTCCATATAATATTTTTCCCCGTCAAGTTCCATTTTTATGGCGAACTCTATTGAACGCATATATTCCTCCCCCTTTACGAAATCATTGTACTTTATTCTATACCACTATATTAAATTGCTAATCATAAAAATCACTTTATGAATTATATTCGGAGATAATAATCATTTTATCTATTTTGCCGCTTTTCGCGGTTAAAATCAAAACAAATAGATTGCTAAACATTGAAGGATTTTTCACAATAAAAAATCAAGAGTATCTACTTAATGATGCTTATGCAATAACAAACTTGCAATATATAAGGTTCTCTATGAGTTGTTGAATGGTCGAAGGGCTAACAAAATCGGCAAAATATTGATACTTGTATAACAAAATGCAAGATAGCAACATAAAAGATTGCAATAAAAATATCTATTCTTGCAATTGATAATAAATTCTGATATCATTAAATTACAAAAAGGAAAAGCGACAAAGAAAAGTGTTTTGTAAGTTCTTATAATAAATAAGTCAAAGCCAGATGAAAAATGAAAAGATTGGAGGGCTCATAATGCTACGGATAATACTTTACCTTGCAGTGGCAGTAATAGGTTTAGCTTTAGGTTTTTTTGTAGGAAATCGCAACAAAAACTATCACGACTTTGTAATACGCCAACATAAGTTTCAGGACGAACAATACGATCGGATTTATGGAAATGGCTAGATAAAAAATATGTTAATATATAAAAAGGCCTGTAAAGGTCTTTTTTTCTATGCTTCGGATATGGTTACAGTTTATGCAAGTATTCTGTCTTTAGAAAAAGAATTGAATCCTGTGGATATAAATGATATTGAAATAGGTGATATGTTCATTATTGGTGATAGCCTAGATCATGCTGAAATAGTAATGAAGGTGACTACTAACTATGGTAATAAAAGATATCATTACTAGCTCAATTTGATATGATGGTATACCGGACTCAGATACTGATAAATCCAATATAAACACAAGCACTTTATCATAGGATATGATATACTATGAGTGATAGACTTTACAAAAACAATTCGTTTAGTAAAGGTTATGGAGGAAATGTTAACAGCCATAGAAATTATAACAAGCTAGATCGGTGAATAATGAAAAAATATAAATTAAGTGGATCGGTGTCAGATATGAAAATTAAAGAATACAACAAACT
>JAAYKZ010000037.1 GCA_012522165.1 Clostridiales bacterium | reverse complement strand
GCCTATAGTAGTTAAAGTAGGTAATAGGAGTATAGCCATAGATTATGATATTGCAAATGAGATTCTAGTTGAGGAGGTCGCAAATAATTGAGTTGTCACGAAGCTGCAGTTCAAGAAATACCCAGTAACGAAAAAATGAGAATTCTCCTTATGGGTAATCCCAATGTAGGGAAAAGTGTAGTTTTCTCAAAATTGACAGGTGTCCATGTAGATAGCTCAAACTATGCTGGCACTACTGTGGATTATACCGTAGGTGATATAAAATTTGGAAGTAAGCAGGGCGTTATGATAGATGTGCCTGGTACATATTCCTTAGAGGCAACATCTGAAGCAGAGAGAGTAGCTGTAGCTCTGCTAGAAGAGGGCGCAGATGCGATTATCTGTGTATTAGATGCCACTCATTTAGAGCGAAATCTAGGCTTAGCATTTGAGCTAAAGGAATATTCTATACCAATAGTGTACTGCCTAAACCTAATGGATGTTGCAGAGAGGCATGGAATAAAGATAGATCCAGAAAAACTATCAGAAGAACTAGGAAGTCCTGTAATACCAACAATAGCAATTAAGAATAAAGGTCTCCGAGAGTTAATGGAGACAGCTGTTAAGCTTTCAAAAGAGAAAAAGGATCCTGAACCAAGGCTAGATGAGCAAGAAAGATGGGAAAGGATAAAAGAAATAGTTAGCAAGGTTCAAACCCAAATTGCTAAGAAGGAGCTTTCTTTTATTGAAAAACTAGAAGACTGGACTGTACAACCCTGGCCTGGAATCCCAATTGCCCTATTAGTACTTATTGCATCCTTGGGAGTTGTGGTAGGAGGCGGAAAGGCTTTAAGGGCTGTAGTTCTTTTACTATTGGTTAAGCAGGTTATTGTACCTTTTCTTACTAAGATAGTGTCCTTAATTGTACCGGCAGGGATATTAAGAAATATTTTAGTAGGAGAGTTTGGAATATTAGTCATTGGTATAGAATGGCCTTTTGCTCTTATATTGCCTTATGTATTTTTATTCTATGTTGTTTTCTCATTCTTAGAAGACAGTGGTTACCTGCCAAGGATAGGAGTTTTAGCAGATGGTGTTCTAAGGCGTATAGGCATTCAGGGGGGTAATATTATTCCTATGATGCTAGGCTATGGCTGTGCTGTGCCTGCAATATTAGGTACTAGGGCCGCAAACACTCAAAAAGAGAGGATTATGGTAGCTTCTTTAGTATCATTTGCTATTCCCTGTGCTTCTCAAAGCGGTGCCTTTTTTGCCCTTTTAGGAGACAAGTCAATATTTGCCTTAATATTTGTTTACCTGCTATCCATATTAGCAATGTTAGCGGTAGGTGTGGTTTTAAATAGGATAATACCGGGGAAAAGCCAGCCTTTACTTTTAGAAGTGCCTAACTTACTCTTGCCAGACAAGGACGCTTATAAGAAAAAACTGAAGCTTAGAATGAAACATTTTATGCTAGATGCTGAAGGCGCTATGTTATTTGGTATAATTATTGCAGCTGTTATTGCAGAGACTGGTGTATTAAATCAGTTTAGCAAGATGCTAGGACCCTTTGTAGAAGGATGGTTAGGCTTACCTAGAGAAGCTAGTCTATCCTTATTATTAGGAATTATTAGAAGAGAACTGGCAGTATTACCCTTGCTAGAAATGAATTTGAACACATTACAATTAACAGTAGGAGCAATTGTAGCGTTGTTCTACTTACCCTGCTTATCAGTATTTGGCGTGCTTACAAAGGAATTCTCTCTAAAAACAGCATTGTTTATAGGACTAATCACAGTCGTATCAGCCTTTTTCTTTGGAGGATTATTTAATCAATTAGGCAGCTTAATTATTGGAATTATGGGGTAGGGAATACAGATGATTATGACTTGTACTAAATGGATGGAGAGAATATTTTCTAAATATGATTTATTTGTAGAGCTTTGTAATCTATACTATAGAAACATAGTGAAAAATGAGATCAGGTTGGCCAATATAAGAAGCTATGACAAGGTATTGTGTATTGGAGGGGGATTTATTCCCAGTACAGCCATAGAGATTGTAAGGCAGACCCATGCCCATGTTCATGTGCTGGATATAGATAAAAAAGCTATAGGGTGTGCTAGGAATGTAATTGCAAGGCTGGGCTTACAAGACAAGATTACTGTCATCAATGGAAAAGGTCAGGATATTGATATAGAGCCTTATGATGTAGTTCATATAGCCCAGCAGGTTAGTCCTAAAGATGAAGTATTGAATAGTATATGGGAGAAAGCTAAGGAAGGGCATAGAATAATAGTGAGAATGCCAAGAAAGATACTAAAACCCTTTTATTCTAATATAGCAGATGATTTTATAAAAAATAATTCCAAAGACATTAGCACTTATTCTATAGGATGTAGAGCAAAATCTATGGAGGAAATTTTGCTTATGGTAAAAATTTAGGGGGTCTAGTATGAAAAAGAACCTAATAAAGGGAATATTATATGTCCTAGGAATTATCGCTGTAGTGTTTATTGTAGTAGATACTAACTGGAAAGAGGTTTCTGTTCATATTAGCTCCTTACCCCTAAGATTTATAGGATTACTGCTACTAGCGCAATGTTTTACAATTTTTCTTCTTGCTCTCCAATGGAGGTCTATGGCTTTAAGGGTAAAAAAAGATGTATATTTTTTAGACATTCTTAAGATGAATGCCAAGGGTAGTGTAGTAGATGCTATAACACCGGGGGTAAAAGCCGGTGGAGAAGTTGCAAGAGTCTATGAGCTTAGAAAAAGGCTGCAAATAGATTTTGGTAAAGCTACTATTGTAGTAGGCCTACAGAAAACCCTAAGCCTTCTTAGTTTCCTGTTTTTGACCCTTTTTAGCTTGATTTGGTTTAGCTTTAATATGAGCATAAAATATAGACATTACCTACATATTTTTGTTGTAGGCATCGCCATATTTGCTATTTTTTTAGGGGCTTTAATACTGTTTTCCCTGAGGCCGGAGATGTTGATAAAACTGCTAAATAGTTTTTTTAGCAAAACCAGATTAATGGGTAAAATAGATAAAACCCTTAGGGACTACAATAATACTATAAGAGCCCTATTACGAGATAAGAGAAAATTCTCCATCCAGATGGTATTAGCCCTTTTTATTTGGATCTTTTATGCTATTAAGTTGTTTGTTGTGATGAAGGGATTGGATATAGAGATGGATTTTATCTCTATAGCAGCCATAACATTTCTTACTTATATAATGGGAATGATTCCTATCCTTCCGGGTAGTATAGGTAGTTTTGAAAGTTCAATGTTAGTTTTATTAGCTATTAAAGGCATATCCATAGAAATGGGACTTTCTATAGCATTTATTTTTAGGTTTGTAACCTTTTGGTT
>JAAYKZ010000356.1 GCA_012522165.1 Clostridiales bacterium | reverse complement strand
GATCAAGTCCAAATTTTTGTGTAAAATTCCCTCTGGCTAGAATCAGGGTAAATTATCACCACTAATCTCCAAATTTTACTGCTTCCGGCTCTTTTAGGTCAAGGATTTGCTACCGCCGGGCTGTGCCCGTCCTTGACCTAAAAGAGCCTCCAGCAGTTTGTAACACTTAACCAGTGGCGATTATCTCTACCCTATTGATACCACCTTTTCCTTCAGCTTCTGTGTCTTACTCCTACACCACTCAAAATACTCAGCCATGTCAAAATATCTCTTGCCACTTCCCCATTTCTCGTCTATTTCCATCAGTAATGCTCCTATTAGACGTATTGCGGATTCCCTGTTCGGAAATATCCTTATCACCCTCTCCCGCCGCCTTATCTCTTCATTTAACCGCTCTAATCCATTTGTAGTACGCAGTCTCCTGCGATACTGCTCAGGAAGTTCCAATACAGCTGTCGCATCTTCAAACCCTTCTTCCAATATATCCATCGTCTTGGGTGCCTTCTCTTTATACTCCTCTAATACTTCCTTCAGCAACATTCTCGCCGTTTCTAAATCGGGTGCCTCTAATATAGCTCTCACCTTACCATGAATCTCTTTCTGTAACTGCTTCGGTGTCTTATCAAGAATATTTCGCATAAAATGTGTCTGACATCTCTGCCATGTCGCACCCTGAAAATATTGACTGATAGCTCGTACAAGTCCTTTATGTTGGTCTGATACTATAAGGTCAACTCCATGTAATCCCCTTTGTTTAAGCCATGAGAAAAATTCTCCCCAGCTCTCCTCAGATTCACTATCCCCTACCATAAATCCTAATACCTCTCGGTAACCTTCTTCATTTATCCCAATGGCAATTAATAACCCTCTTTGCCGAACTCTCCCTTCTTCCCTTACCTTTATCACCATAGCATCTACTATAATAAATGGAAACCTCTTTTCATTAAGTGGCCTGGAAATCCACCCTTGAACAATCGGGTCAAGGTTCTTACATAGTTCAGATATAGTGGATCTGGAAAATTCAGAACCGCAAAGTTCATATGTTATCTCTTCAATCTTCCTTGTAGATACACCATTAACTACCATTTCCATTAGGGCTAGCAATAACCCCTGTTCACTCCGTTTATAACGCTGAAATAAGTCTGTTGGAAATTTCCCATATCTAAACCTAGGTATCTGCAATACTATATTCCCAACCCTTGTCTCTAATCTTCTCTTGTAATAACCATTACGATAATCTTCTCTTTCTTCAGTCCTTTCATATGGCTCAGCTTTAATCTGCTCGGCAGCTTGTGCCTGTAGCACTTGATTTAATACAGACTCTAATAACTTGGTCATACCCTCATCTTTAACCCCTTTTAAAAAAAGATAGTGCAAAATTTCGGAATCAATGGTAATATTGTATTGAGCCATTTCTCATCCCTCCAGTTAGTTGTTTTTTCCAATTTAATTCTAACCAGAGGGGTGGGGGTGGCTCAACCCCTTTTTACACAATTATATGGACTTAACTGTGATAGATTAAGTCTATATAATGGTGTAAAAAGAAAAATAAGTTGAGCCAAAGCTCATGCCTCGGTTAGAATATAATTACACAACAATATCAAACCGAGGAGGATAAAGCATGGCACAGTTCAATATTACTATAACCGAGCAACTATTGCACGGATTATATTTAACAAATGGCAGGGATAAAGCATTTTCTAAATTATTGCAAGAAATCTTCAACCAAATACTT
>JAAYKZ010000355.1 GCA_012522165.1 Clostridiales bacterium | reverse complement strand
TAACTCTATTAGTTTTTCCTTTAATATATCTAGAAGAAGTACATTATATAGATTCCCTCTCATTTCTTCAGCTTCATCTGGGGAAAGATGTATATAACCTAGATTTTTCAAAACTTCTATTGCAGGTATCTGGCTAATATTTTCTTCGTTATAAAGATATGCTCTTGACACATTTTCACCCCCTTAACACTTCACCCTTATTATACCGGTTAATAGTAATTGCATAAGACCTTTTTTCTGGAGTTTTAATTGTTCCAGTTCTCCTTCTAATAATTCGATTTCTTTGTCTGCTGTGGAGAGAAGTCTGGCAATAGCTTCCTGTTCTTTCAGCGATTTAGGAATAAATAGTCTTATCATTTCTAAAGCCTTAAAACTAAGACTTTGCCTTACGCTACCTTGTAAGAAACTCTTTATCTGCGCATAAAACTCATCTGATTTTACATATTGATAAAGATATTCAGGTAGCAATTTTTCTTTTTCTGTTTTAAAAACTATATACATGGGGCTTAACACCCCTGCTTCATAATTCCTTAGCAAATCTATTGAACCTACATTTATCCTTGAAGGATTATAAGCAAACTCTCCTTTTTCAATGATTTTATAATTACTTAAATTACTACTGGCGACTCCTTTATCAAATTGTTCATGCTGTTCAATAAATCCATTCGTATTAGTTACACTTAGAATCTTATTTATCTTTTCTTTTGTGTTTTTCCTTTTAATCTCTTTAATATAACCCTTTAGCCTCGTTTTTTTTGCTTCTTCCCTGCCAAATCCAGGTAATCTTATTTCTCCCCTTAAAAGTTTCTGCATTAATCCTTTCTTTTGTTCTTTTTTTTCTTCTATTAGTTGCTCTTTTAATTCTATAGCTTTATCCCATGTTGAAAGAATTTCAGTAATCTTTCTTTGTTCGGGAAGAGGAGGAATTTTGAAAATAGTACTTTTTATATAATCCCAATCTGCACGTGGCATCTTTGTTCCTGTAGAAATATTTGCAACAAAGTTAAATTTTTCAGTTTGTATTAAGTAAAACAGAAATTCATTACATACCAAGTTAGTTTTTCCTTTTATAACCCATATTTCTGTTGAACATACACCATCAAATTCAGCCAAGTAATATTTTTTTAAATAAGGCCTCAATTTTCCGTACAGGATATCGCCTGTTTTAAAATAAGTTTTTGCACTTTTTTGTTCTATAGAGTTAGACCAACCATTAATTCTTCCAGTTTCTTGATTTATATGCTCTAATTCTATACATCTATAATTCTTAGCATCTTCTTTTGGATAATATTTGTTAGTTGATAGTATAGCAATATCTTCGAACTTATACTTCTTCCATTCTTTTATGCATTTATTTTCTTCCGGCACCTCTCCCTTATTTATCATTTCAATTCTTTCCTTTATTTCAGCATTCAATAGTCCCACCACCTGTATAAGTCATCATAATCCTAATTCTTTTAAATACTTAGCCATCTGTTCTTCTACTTCTTTTATTTCCGCTTTAATCCTTTCAATATTTTGACCTACTTCTTCCATATCTACGGGTTCTTCCTCCTCAAAGGTATCTACATACCTAGGAATATTTAGATTATAATCATTTTCCTTTATTTCTTCATAGCTAGCAACATAAGCACATTTATCAACTGTCTCATACTTTTCATAGGTTTCTACTATTTTTTCTACATCTTGTTCTCTTAATTTGTTTTGATTTTTACCCTTTTCGTAGTTTCCCTCTCCCGAAGCATCGATAAATAATACATCTCTTCTAGTTCTATTCTTCTTAAATACCATAATACATGCTGGAATGCTTGTGCCATAAAACAAGGCTTCAGGTAAACCTATTACAGCGTCTAGAAGATTTAAATCTATTATTTTTTTTCTAATTCTTCCTTCACTAGCCCCTCTGAATAGTACTCCATGGGGTAGAATAACAGCCATCCTTCCATCTTCTGCTAAAGAGTAAAGCATATGCTGTACAAAGGCATAATCTCCTCTTGAAGCTGGAGGCACTCCCCATTCAAACCTTCCATAAGGATCCAGGTTTGCTTGCATCTTAAATTTTTCATCATTATCTCCTGCAAATCCCATGGCCCATTTATCCAGTGAAAATGGAGGATTTGCTACTATCACCTGAAACTTCATCAAATTACCGTTTTCTAAATGTAAAGGATTAGATAAAGTATCTCCCCATTCAATGTTAGCATCATCTATACCATGCAAAAACATATTCATCATGCAAAGGGAATGAGTTTGCCCATTTCTTTCTTGTCCATAAATGGCTACCTTTCTATTAGGAACTTGATTTGCTACCTTAATAAGTAATGAGCCTGATCCGCAGGTTGGATCATATATCCTGTCATTTTCTCTTGGCTTTACAAGTCTTGCAAGGAGTTCAGATACCATTGAAGGGGTAAAGAATTCTCCACCTTTCTTACCTGCATCGGAGGCAAACCTTTCTATCATATACTGATACGAATTTCCAATTATATCTTCACCATTTAATCTAGAAGGCCTTAAATCCAATTTAGCAAAGTCCTCAAGTAAGGTTCTAAGCATGGCATTTCTGTCTCTCGTCTGGCCTAGCACAGCCTCACTATTAAAATCTATGTTTCTAAAAATATTTCTCAGCTTAGCTGGGTTATCCTCTTCCAGTTTTTCTAATACCTTGTTTATTTCTGCTCCTACCTCTGGTGAATTTCTTTTACTGTAAAGATAATCAAAAGTAGACCTTTCACTTACAATAAACCTTTCTCTTGCTAGAGCTCTCTTGATCCTTATTTCATTACCATTATATCTTTTTGTATACTCTTCTAGTTTTTCCTTATATGTATCACTTAAATATTTTATAAAAAGCATTACAAGAATATAATCTTTGTATATGCTTGAGTCAATTTTTCCTCTAAAAGTATCTGCTGCTTCCCATAATACTTGATTAATTTGTTCTTGTGTTGTAATTTTATCCATATTATTCATTCCTCTCCATATTTATTGATTAGACTATATGTTATTGCTTTATAATATTTTTCTTTTTCCTTGATTAGTGCCTCTAATAGATTTCTTTCTTTTAAGTATAATTCCCGTAATTTTGATATTCGTTTTTGTTCTTCTATGGGGATTGCTTTTATATGAATTGAAGAGAGGATAGTGTTGTTGGTACTGGATATGATAGAACCTCTCTGTGATTTTATAAGCCCTCTCTTTACTTTATCAGAATTTAGATACCAGGTAATATATTCTGGTATATACTCTTTAGTTTTAAGCCTGATTATAGAAAAATAGGAAGGAACCAATAAACCAGCTGTTTTTCCATCAATACATACTGTTGTAAAATTGGCGCTTAGCTTTATAAGAATATCTCCTTCACGAGTAAAATATTCCTCACTTAACTCATCCTTACTTTCGAAGATTTCAAAAGGTTCTTCGTTAAATACTCCCTCATCCTCAATATTTTTTAAGGTAACTAATTTATACCTTTTTTGAATCTCATATTTAACATTTGCCTTTTTTCTTGCTAAAATTAAACCAGTCCTTATATCAGCAATTTCACCTAGTTTCATTTTACACCTCTTTTTGTTAAATTTCAAGCTTATCACCGCTGTTCTTATTGTTAAATTTAATATATAACATATAAGTTAAAATGTAAATATATATTAATTAAAAATTTTCATTCAAATTTAGTTTCATTTGTTCAATTAGTTAATACTAGAAAACTAAAAACCAGAAAGGCGAAGCTGCCTTTCTGGTTATTTGGAATCATTGTAAGTTTTATTGATAAATGTCAGCTTGATCGAAAAGGAGAACCCCAGTTTAAACTCCTGGCATAGCGATATAGCTCCTTATCCTTTCGTGTTATCACTCTACTGCTTATTCCATCAGAGCTACATATTTCAAATATGATATGCCCCTTTCTCACTTGTGGATGGCGTAGTATTCTGCCTTCTATAACTTTTCCCTTTTCGCGGGAAACTGCTACAAAGGAAAATTTTTCATCTTCAAAAGAAAGTTCACCAGCTTTAACTTGTCTGTGCAAACGTGACCGTGATATCCTCTGGGCAAAATGACACCAATTATCATCAGCCATTGGACATGG
>JAAYKZ010000354.1 GCA_012522165.1 Clostridiales bacterium | reverse complement strand
TGTGGTCAAGAGACAAATACTACACGGGTATAAACAGATTCCACTCGCTTAATAAATTTGTTGGTCCAGCCCCAGAGACATTTCGCATACTTTTGTGGCAGATGTAGCTCCATATTAGGAAGTTCCTTCGGTATATAACCTGTAAAACCTATCAGTTCATACTTGAGCAAAGCTGACTTCATCATTGCCATGGATAAAAGTCGAAGGGTAGGACTCTGCTCTCTAAGAAACTCTATGCCAGAATTATCTCCATAGACAGTTATTTGTGCTAGTCGCTTATCTGTCATAGTACTTAAATAATCATTCCATAAAACTTCATAAGTTTTTTTATCACTGTCTTTAACATGAATTAATAATTCTTTATCTGGAAAAGCTGAAAAAACTTCATCTAATTCTGGCATCAAACCGATTCCTTTACCTCTAAAAGGGTATGTTTGACCGTTATCTGCTGTATATCCATACCCAATATCCAGAGCCTTTAGCTCTTCCATGATGTAATCTCTCACTTGACCTGTTCCATCAGTTCGATATTCCAAAGTATAATCATGAAATACAGCTAGCTTATTATCCTTTGTAAGTCTAATATCCAATTCCACCACATCCGCACCTAAATCAAATGCAGCTTGCATGGAAGGAAGGGTGTTTTCTAAATAGGGATGTTCTGGTTGGTATATTATTTCGGCAGTATTTGTATCCCACTCTACTAATGAAATATCAAAAGTTTGTGCCAATCCCCTATGGGCTACAATTTTATAGTTTTCTTCTTTAGAATAAAAGATATTGGTATTATTGAGCCATATCACTACCAATATTAATACAAATAGAAAAATAGCAGTTCTTTGTTTTTTGCTTTTACTTTTAATCATATTGTTTTTTAATCTGGATTTCATATTGCCACTCTTTTCTGTAAACTAGTACAGTTATATTTCATTATGGAGTATCTCTATCATAGAGTATATGTCAAGGATTCGGAATGTCTTTTTATAATACTTCAATCTAACTTCTGCCAATCAATTTGTATTAGCTTTATCTCATGGTCTATTATCGTTACAAAATCATTATAAACGTGCCAATTGTAATAAGTATACCACCAAGAATTGTCTTAGGTGTAGGAGCTTCTTTTAACACCATAAAGGCAAGTATCATTGTAATAACAACACTAAATTTATCCACTGGTGCTACCTTTGAAACATCACCAATTTGTAATGCTTTATAATAACATAACCAGGATAATCCTGTTGCGATACCTGATAGAATCAAAAATATCCAGCTTCTTTTACTAAGTTCCGGAATTTGGCTTTGCGTTCCTGTAATAAAAACTATCACCCATGCCATCACTAACACAACTGCTGTACGTATTGCTGTTGCTAAATTAGAACTAATTCCCTCAATGCCAATCTTAGCAAGAATAGATGTCAATGCTGCAAATATTGCTGATAATAGTGCAAATATAAACCACATATTAATTCCTCCTCGAAATTGATCCATTTTAGCTATACTTTAAGTCATGATTTCCATCAGAAAAATTTAGGCTCAGTAAGATATTTTATCACCTTTGTGTTAATACCTTATTGTTAAGCCATGAACTCCTCAGTCATCTTGGCTTCCCCTATGAATATATAGCCTATATTATACCTATTAATTAAGAAGCAGCAAGGTATCATTCAAATTGCAACATTAGCGAATCACAAATGGGCCTATATCCTATTTTTTGATAAATATTATTGGATGTTGGGTTTAACAAATCTGTATATAATACACACTTATTAAATCCCTTATCTAAAGCCATTTGACTGATTTGAGCTACGCATGAGGTTGCATAACCCTTTCCACGATAATAAGGAGGAGTATATACGAATGCTACACCAATAGCTGTTTCCAGCTCCCTTGTGTATCCTGCCATGGAAACAGGTATCCCATTGTGTTCTAAAACATAGATCTTTTTTGTTGATAATCGGTAGAGATATGGTTCTGCCTCTTGTGGGATAGACATCTCTGTTTTTCCATAGCTACTCGCAGCATTAAATGCCTCAAGCCAGTATGGGAAAAAACACATATCTTTTTCATCCAGCAAACGAACTTCGCCAATTAGTTTAATATCAGGGTTCACTTCCGTAAGCTCGTATATGCGTTGGTTCATGGTTGTTTTATAGGTTAATCCTTTTCTAGCTGTATATTCTATTGCAAAATACTTTGCCAAGGTTTTTTCTGTCATCACACCAGGAATATCAAAATCTATTAATCCATCTATCAGGCAATTTATAGCTTTAAGATCTATTATATTGTCTGTTGCATAAAGTGTGATATTATGGGGTGGGGTCATTAGAGCTGTAAGCCTTATACCATTTGCATCTGAAACAGTTGCCATAAGCCAATTTGCTGGGTCACGCCATTCCGTTTTATCTTTCCCTTCATGTCCAATTATGATATTACCTAGTAGAATCATGTTCTGAGACTCATGATGCATTAATACATCATAGGTATCATTGCAGAATTCATGCACATCACTATACAACCTGAATTGCATTGTAATATCATCCCCTCATCATATAGAATACCAGAATAGTCCGCTACTCTATATAAGAAATGCTATTATGCGTTCTTATTTTTATAATATGCAGCAGAAATAAAGCAAATTATACTTGGCAATAGAAACATTATACTTCGGCCAATAATAAAAGCATACAATGGTACAGTTGTGATTGAATTCTGAAATTTGTAATAATCCGCCCATAAACGAATAACAAAACCTACTGCTAAAAGTATACCTATTAAGTTCAAAAATCTGTTCATCTTCGTAAATAGTTTCATATAAATACCCCATTATATTAATTCCAGTATTATATGGATGTTCTTTATAGATTTGTGGTAATGGCCTTCCTTAGATTATTAGATTTCTCATTAATTGATTTACCAAATTCTATGTAATACTCCCTCATTATACCATACGTATTTGACTAATTCTATTTTTGCTGATTCTTTTAGTTGGATAAATTTAAAGAATAAATCCTTTATAACTTTTATGTGACCTATAGTGCTAATCTCCTACCGGCTACTTAATATCCCCAATCTTCAACCTGCCATTTTTTTGCCTCATCTTCTCTTGTTAATATCCACATCTACCTATTAATATTCCCTAATGAAAACAAAATTGTTCTTATTAGACAGTTCTTCCCTATACCTATATTTCAATCCATCAAATTCCTTAATATCTCTAACATCTTTTATATTATTCTCAGCCATAAAGCGTACCATCTCGCCTCTTGCCATCTTAACTAAAGTTCCCTTTTGAACTACTTTTCCATCAATCCACTCACCAAATGTACAGTTTATAAACTTTATATCATCAGATAAATATCTAGAAATACATTGACTATATTCCTTAGATGCCAAGTTTAAAATAAGTTTACTTTCTGAAAAAATATTCTTAGCAATCTTTGCTCCCCAAAATTCGTACAAGTCCCTGTATTCCCAATTAATTAACTTTGATTGCATTTCTAATCTATAGGGCACCACTCCATCAAAAGGCCGTAAAATCCCATAAAACCCTGATAATATTCGCAAATGTTTTTCTATATATTTAAATTCATCATAGCTAAATACTTCCGGCCCCATGTATTGATATTGTATTCCTTCAAAAGACAAGATTGCAGAGGTAAGATTATGGTATAGATCCATATCTTGTATCCTTTTATAGTTCAATTCTGCAATACTGTCATTGCACTTCCAAATATTTTTTAGTTCTTCATAACTTAGTTTCTTTAAATAATCTAGCAATCTTTTAGCCTCTTTTATAAATACAGGCATACTTCTATGCATAACATAATCATTATTTACTTTCATTTTTTTGGCAGGTGAAATTATGATTCTAATATCTGTCACTCCCAAAAACTATGTTATTTTGCTCTTTCTGAACTATTACATACTTACAACATGGTATCCATCTTCTATATACTTCTTCATTCCTGCATGCACTGACATATCATCTTCTCCCCAGTCATACCACAAAACAGAATCTTTTTCATGTTCAGCCTCTTTTATAATATTTAATAATACAGATTAATTATCTACGGCGTTACAGGTCTGCCTTCACAATGGAAAACCATGATCTTATTCACCCATTGAATAGTGCTAGGTTTTCTAATTTGCAATCCATATATAATTTTCTAGAAATCCATTGTAAATCCTTCCTTATTATGCATCAATCTTCCAATAATTCTTTATCATTCGGTTTAGTTGGTTTTTAGATTGTATAGTATTATAGCTCCAAGTTAATTTCTACTAATATTGGCGTGTGATCTTGTCTTGGTCCAGAATCAATCATTTCAGATTTACCAACCTTATCTGCAATCCTATCACTAACCAAGCAGTAATCAATTCTCCAGCCAGAATTATTGATTTTGCTTGTTCTTGCCCGCTGGGCCCACCAAGTATAAACACCTGTAACATCGCCATGTATATATCTAAATGTATCTGTAAAACCCCTGTTTAGAAGGTTTGTGAACCCTTCACGCTCCTCATCAGTAAACCCAGCTGAATTACGATTGCTATCTGGATGAGCCAAATCAATTTCTTTATGGGCTACGTTAAAATCACCCACAGCAATAACATACTTTTCTTTATCCAGTTTTTCCAGATAGTCTGCATATTTCATATCCCAAATCTGACGATCTTCTAAACGGTTCAATCCCTCGCCCGCATTGGGGGTATACACCTGTGTTAAATAGAATTCATCAAATTCTAATGTAATAATTCTACCTTCACAGTCCATAGTTCCAGGTGCACCAATTTTGGGATACGTAACAACTGGCCTTAGATTATTCTTATATAAAAACATAGTGCCAGCATAGCCTTTACGAGCTGGTTCTACTGAACTATTCCATACAATTTCATAGTCTGGAAACTTATCCTTCAAGATTTCTAAATGCTTTTTTGTTGGCCCGCTACTTGGTAGCTTGGTCTCCTGCAAAGCTATAACTTCTGGGTCATGCTCTATAATTGTATTTATTACAGCTCTACTTAATTCAGCCCTGGCTGAAGTTCCTGTTAATGCAGCGTTTAACGAATCAATATTCCATGAAATGATTTTCACTGTTTTTTCCCCCTTAACTATATATAATTAATGGTTTTTAACCAAATCAGCCAAATCGTTCATTTATCATGCTAATATGTTCATGTAAACATATGTTGAACTAGCATAATAGTTATCAGGTATATTTTGATTCACCGCTTTGTTGTATAACATTGTAAAACATTGTTAGTGTCAATATAAGTTCGCAAAATTCATCTAAATTAACTCCGAATGGTAAATGTAGAGCTTGTAGC
>JAAYKZ010000353.1 GCA_012522165.1 Clostridiales bacterium | reverse complement strand
GGGAGAGGTAATAGATGGGGTTGTTGCCCTTATTGATAATCCAGATATCTCTATCGAAGGACTTATGAATTACATAAAAGGTCCAGACTTTCCTACGGGAGGAATAATACTGGGTAGGGAAGGTATTAAAAAGGCCTATACAACGGGTAAAGGCAGAATAATAACCAGGGCTAGGACGCAAATAGAAGAGATTGGAGGCAACAGATCCCGAATTGTTGTAACTGAGATTCCTTATCAGGTCAATAAGGCCAGATTGATAGAAAGAATTGCAGATTTGGTCAAGGATAAGCGAATAGAGGGCATATCCGATATTAGGGATGAGTCCGACAGACATGGGATGCGTATTGTAATAGACTTAAAGAGGGATACCAACCCCAATGTGGTGCTAAACTATCTCTTTAAGCATACCCAAATGCAAGACACTTTTGGTGCAAATATGCTAGCCCTAGTAGATGGTGGGCCTAGGTTAATGAATTTAAAGGAAATATTGCACCATTATATTAACCACCAAAAGGATGTAATTATTAGAAGAACTAAATACGATCTAGAAAAAGCTGAAGCCAGGGCTCATATACTAGAGGGACTGCTAATTGCCTTAGACCATATCGATGAGGTTATTAACCTGATCAGATCATCACGTACTGATCAGATAGCCAAAGAAGGTTTAATGGAAAAGTTTGATTTAAGCGAGAGACAGGCTCAGGCTATCTTAGATATGCGTCTAAGGAGGCTTACTGGTTTAGAAAGGGATAAGCTCCAAGAAGAGTATGAAGGATTATTAAATACCATAAAGGAGCTAAAGGATATACTAGCAAATGATCATCTTCAGTATGCAATAATAAAAGATGAACTTTTGGAAATAAAGAGAAAGTATAACGATGATAGAAGAACCGAAATTACATCAGCACCAGGAGAGATAGATATAGAGGACTTAATAGATGAGCATGATGTAGTTCTTACATTAACCCATCTAGGTTATGTTAAACGTACTCCCCTTGATACCTATAAGAGTCAAAGAAGGGGAGGTAGAGGTATTACAGGACTACAAACCAGGGAAGAAGATTTTGTAGTTGACCTATTTGTAACTTCTACCCATCAGCGTTTACTAGTGTTTACCAGCCTAGGAAAAGTATATGAGTTAAAAGCTTATGAGATTCCTGAGGCTGGCCGGCAGGCTAGGGGAACTGCAATTATTAACCTACTTGATTTAATGCCAGGAGAAAGAGTACAGGCCGTAATACCTATCAACGATTTTGAAGAAGGAAAGTATCTTTTAACGTGTACAAAGAGCGGGCTGGTTAAAAAGACTCCACTAAAGGAATATGAAAATATTCGAAAGGCTGGATTAATTGCTATTAATCTCAAGGAAGAGGATGAGGTAATTGGAGTTCAGCTAACAGATGGGGATAGAGAGATTTTACTGGCATCCCATAAGGGAATGTGTATTAGATTCCACGAATCCGATGTTCGTCCAATGGGCAGAGCCGCCATGGGAGTTAAAGGTATACAGCTAGATCAAGATGATTATGTAATAGATATGGGCTTGGTGTCTGATGAAGGTGAAATATTAACTATTAGCGAAAATGGATATGGTAAAAGAACACCTATAGATGAATATAGGGTTCAAAAAAGAGGCGGCCGTGGAATTATTACTATGAAAATCACAGAGAAGACAGGAAATCTGGTAGCCTTAAAAGTAGTAAATGAAGATGATGAGTTAATGATGATAAATTCTGAAGGTATTATCATACGCATAGGTGTAGATGAGATTTCTACCATGAGCCGAAACACTCAAGGGGTTATGCTTATGAGAATAGAAGAAGGAAATAAGGTTGTATCTGTAGCCAAAATAAAAAAGGATGAAGATGAGGATCTAGAGCCGGAAAAATAAAATTACTTAGGGGGAATATTAATGGAAAAAATAAGATTTGTTAGGAATGAAAATCCTAGCCCAAAGCCTAAGGATGAAGAATTAGGATTTGGGAATATATTTACCGACCATATGTTTGTCATGGATTATGACGTTGATAAAGGATGGTATGATCCAAGAATTATTCCCTATGGTCCTGTTGAAATGGAACCTTCTTCTATGGTATTTCACTATGGACAGGCTATATTTGAAGGCTTAAAAGCTTATAAAAATGATCAGGGCGAGATAGTAACCTTTAGGCCTATGGACAACTTTCACCGCATGAATCGCTCAGCAAGAAGGATTTGTATGCCTGAAATTGATGTGGATTTTGTATGGGAAGCCCTTAAAACCCTACTCAATATTGAGAAGGACTGGGTACCTTCCACCAAGGGCACATCCCTTTATATAAGGCCTTTTATGATTGCTACAGATCCTTTTTTGGGAGTCCGTCCTTCCAACACCTACAGATTCTTTATTATTCTATGTCCAGTAGGTTCCTATTATCCCGAAGGAATAAATCCTGTAAAGATCTATGTAGAGGATAAATATTCTAGAGTGGCAAAAGGAGGAACCGGAGAAGCAAAGGTGGCAGGAAACTATGCAGCAAGCCTACTATCCGCTGAGAAAGCCAAGGCTAAGGGTTATTCTCAAGTATTGTGGCTGGATGCAGCCGATCATACCTTTGTTGAAGAGGTTGGAGCTATGAATATGTTTTTCAAAATAGATGGAAAAATAGTAACGGCTCCCCTAGATGGAAGTATACTTCCGGGAATTACAAGGGACTCCGTGATAAAATTAGCTAAACATATGGGTTATACTGTAGAGGAAAGGCGCATATCCATAGGAGAGGTATTAGAAGCCTATGAAAAGGGCACCCTTGAGGAGATGTTTGGTACAGGCACAGCAGCTGTAGTATCCCCTGTTGGACTTCTAGGTTGGAAGGATAAGATAATAGATCTAGGTTTAGACAGGACAGGAGAATTTACTAGAACCATGTATGATACTCTCACAGGTATTCAATATGGAACCCATGAAGATATTTTTGGATGGATCAAAAAAATAGATTAAAACTTATTTAAGCAAAACTAAATCTTATGATTCTCGAAAAGCCTATCGCTTCCAAACCGGCGTCCTGCCGGTGGAAGCTGCCTAAGCATTTGCTTGGGCTAAGGCTTTTCAGTGCTTTTTAGGCTAAATAAAGAATTAAGTTTTAGAGTTTTGGGATGTAGGAAAATGGATTTTTACTATAACTAATGAAATTGCTGATTATTCTGTTCCAGCTCATTAATTCTATTTTCCAATTGAAAGGCCATCTGTCTATTTAGTTGAGCCTTGGCCGATTGATTTATATGAGAAGCTTGTACATCATACCATCCTTGATTATGCATTACTTCCATAAAAAGTTTTGTATGGTTTTGTTCTTCCTGTTGGATACGTTGCAGAGCTGCTGTGACTTCTTGGTTTAAGGATTCCATAATGCCGCTTTCATATGCTGAAGATACATATCTTTCTGTCAAAATAGAATCAAATAGCATATCTTTTTCAGATAGCTGATTTTTAGACATTTCCTATCTCCTTCCTATTAAGACATTGGGGTGGGTGGATTAAATCCTCCTTGCTCAAGGAGTGATTTCAAAGTATTTGCATGATTGACTTCTTGCTCATAAACTAAGTTAAATATTTTTTTTAGTTGGGGATCTACTGCTTGCTCTGCATATAGTTTATATTTATTTATGCATATATATTCAGCCTTTAGTTGATCTTCTAATATCTTCTTTTCCCTATCGGATAATTCCATTCCATATCCCTCCTATATAAAGATTCTGATGTCCTTATATTCTCCTAAAAAAATAAATTTATGAATAAAATAATTTCTTAAAAAAAGAAGGATTTTTTAAAATGGTGTAGAATGCTATATATATTGTAATAAAACCGTAAAATTTATGTAATAAATCAATTAACATAATATGTAAAAAGGAAGGATTGCAGTGAAAGGTCGAAATATTGGTAGGATACTGATACCTATATCTTTAAGTGTACTTTTGTCAGGCTTTACCGTCTCCAATTTAAAAATTGCAACAGTAAATGACTCTAATATTAATAAAAGTCAGCAGGTAAAGCGTCCTGTTTATTCAATGTACATAAATGACCAAAAAATTGGTTTGGTGGAGTTTCCTGCTCATAGCTTACGGGTCTATGATCAGGTCATAGACAAGATAAAAAGTGAATATGAAGAAGATAATGCTATAGAAGGGGACGTATATTTTAAAGAAGATAGGGGAGCTCATGTAATTAATAAACAGGAACTAGCTAAGGCAATTGAGGAAGCTATACAGATAAAGAAGATGGCCTATGGGCTGGTTATAGACGGTAATGTAGTTTGTTATTTAAATACCGAACAAGAGATCAATGAAGTTTTAGAATTGATTAAAACACCTTATCAGAAAGATATAGAACAAAGGCAAGATGCATCACTAGAGAAAGTAGAGTTTAAAGAGAGTATATCTGTAAAACAAGATATGGTACCATATCAAGAGATTCTTGATATAGACAGTGCTTTTCATGCTATTACTCAAGGACCAGAATCCCTTAAAACTTATGTGGTAAAGGAAGGGGATTCATTATGGTCTATTGCAAATATAAATGATACTACAGTAGATGAATTGTATGCTGCAAATCCAGACTTAGAGGGAGAAATTATTCAACCGGGCCAGGAGTTAAAATTATTTGCACCACAAAACCTGATAACTGTTGTTACAGAGGAAAAGGTTACAGAAAAAGAAGAAATAGACTTTAAGAAAGAGGTCCGTAAAAGCGATAAGTTATATAAGGGCGAAACCAAAGTAGTACAAGAGGGCAGCAAAGGTGAGAAGGAGATAGAATATCTAATAACTCGAGAAAATGGAACGCAGACGGAAAAGAAGGTAATAAAAGAGACAGTCATTAAGGAACCTGTTAATGAAATTATAGAAGAAGGTACTAAATCAAGACCTAAACCAAAGACGACAAATAATAAGGTTAGCAGTAGATCTTCATCTAGTTCCTCATCTTCATCTAGGGACTATACTCCCGTTGTACGAAATGGTATAGAGATGACTCCATGGTTTGGAGGCGCTAATAAGATATTTGCTAGGGGTTCCACAGCAAAGGTAACTCATGTAGATACAGGATTGACCTTTTATGTAAAAAGGCGGGGAGGAACTAACCACGCTGACTGTGAACCTCTAACTAAAAAGGATACTGATATCATGAAGAAAATCTATGGTGGTTCTTGGAGTTGGAGCAGAAAAGCCATTATAGTTGAGGTAAATGGTAAGAAAATGGCAGCGTCCATGAACGGCATGCCCCATGGCGGCTCTAGCATTAGCGGTAATGGATTCTCAGGACATTTCTGTATACACTTTTATGGTAGTAAAGGACATGGAAATCCCAGACAGGATCCAGATCATCAGGCAATGGTAAGAAGAGCTATGGGCATGTAAAGGAGAAATAAAAGAAGAAATAGAGAAATAAAGTCTAAAAAAACAAGGGGCTTAAGTTCAGGCCCCTTGTTTTATTTAGCCAATTTGTTAATCAGTTCTAAAATTTTTTCAGTACTTTTTGTATGATTAGTTTTGGACATATTATCTATATATTTTTGCCTGTTGGCATAGACATCTAATATGGCTATTAGAAGTTCATCTTCGGTTAAAGTGTCTTGATCTAAGACCTTGCTAAAACCTTGTCTTTCAAAGGACTGGGCATTTAGTATTTGGTCACCTCTGCTAGCGCTTAAAGGTAGTGGGATTAGTATATTGGGTTTTTTAAGAGCTAAAAATTCGTATATAGAATTGGCTCCAGCCCGGGATACAATAAGGCTAGCCATGGCCATTATATGGGGAAGTTCTTCGCTTACATATTCAAACTGTTTATATTGAGGAACATCCATGAGGGATGTGTCCAAATTATTCTTGCCACATAAATGAACTACATTGAAACGGCTAATTAGCCTGCCTAATATATTACGTATCAACTTATTTATGGCAACTGCTCCCAAACTGCCTCCCATAACCATAAGCACAGGTTTTTTATCTTTAAACCCACAAATTTTTCTACCTAATTCAGCATCTCCTGCCAGTAATTCTTTGCGCAGAGGAATGCCAGCATAGATACCCTTGTCTCCCTTAAAATGTTGTACAGTCTCTGGAAATGCAGTACAGACCTTGGAGGCAAAGGGGAAGGATATTTTATTGGCCAGGCCGGGAGTAATATCCGATTCATGGATTATAATAGGCACCCTGTTAGCCCAACCTCCCAGTACTACCGGGACCGAAACAAAGCCGCCCTTGGAAAAAATAATATTTGGCTTTAATTTTCGAATTAAGTTTATGGATTGACCCACTCCATGAACTACCCTAAAAGGATCGGTAAAATTTTTGATATCCATATACCTTCTAAGTTTTCCTGAGTTTATTATATGGTAGGTGACATCTTTTTCTTTAGATATAAGGCTGTGTTCTATGCCATTTTCGGTACCAATATAATGTATATCCCAGCCTTCTTTTTTTAGTTCTGGAATTAGCGCTATATTGGGTGTTACATGGCCGGCAGTGCCACCTCCAGTTAAAACTATTCTCTTCAATACTAGAAACCTCCTATTAGACTCTTTCAGGTGCACTTAACCCTATAAGCTGTAATCCATTTTTAAGGGTATATTTCACCGCAAAAACAAGGGCTAGTCTTGCATTTCTCAGAACCTCATCTTCTACCAATATAGGATGTTCATGATAGAAACGATTAAAGTCCTGAGCCAGATCAACTAAATAACGGGTAATAATAGAAGGCTCGAGTTCCTTCATTGCTGTCATTATTTTATCTGGGAATAGATACAGGGCTTTTGCTACTTTAAACTCTTCTTCAGTGGATAAAAGGGCAGGGTTGAAGTTTGGATCAACCTCTTTTTCAGCTTTTCTAAGTAGGCTGCATGCCCTAGCATGAGTGTATTGTACATAGGGCCCGGTTTCTCCATCAAAGTTGAGTATCTCATCCCAGGAGAAGGATACATCTTTTATTCTATTATTACTAAGATCACTAAAGACTACTGCTCCCACACCCATCTGGCGTGCTATTTCTTCTTTGTTTTCAAGATTAGGATTCTTTTGGTTTATAATATCTAAAGTTTTATTTATAGCTTGGTCTAGAATGTCTTCTAACAACACAACTTTACCAGTGCGGGTAGCCAGCTTTTCGCCCCCTAGGCTTACAATACCAAAGGGAACATGGATTAGCTGGTCATGCCAATCATATCCCATAAGTTCAATAACTTTAAACCACTGCCTAAAATGGAGGCTTTGTGCTGCACCAGTAACGTATATACACTTTTCAAAATCATAGGTTTTTTTGCGATATATAGCGGCTGCTATATCCCTAGTGGCATACAGGGTACTTCCGTCCTTTTTTATGATTAGGCAAGGAGGCATATCGTATTCCTCTAAATCCACTATCATAGCGCCTTCGCTCTCAGTAAGTAAATTCTTTTCCTTAAGCTCTTCAATAACAGCAGGCATCTTATCTTCATAAAAACTTTCACCAGCATAGGAGTCAAATTTAATACCTAAAAGATCGTATACCTTATTGAATTCCTTAAGACTAATATCTTTAAACCATTGCCACAGCTCTAGTGCTTCCTTGTCTCCCTGCTCCATTTTTACAAACCATTGTCTAGCCTCATCTTCTAAGGCAGGAGCTTTTTCTGCTTCTTCGTGGAACTTTACATATATGGCCATAAGCTCTTTGATGCCGCCTTTTTCTATGGCTTCTTTGGAGCCCCATTTTTTATAAGCTACTATAAGCTTACCAAACTGGGTTCCCCAATCACCCAGGTGGTTAACTCCAATGGGGTTATAGCCTAAAAATTTAAAAATCTTATATAAAGAGTTTCCTATGGCTGTTGAACGTAGATGTCCTATATGAAAAGGTTTTGCTATATTGGGTGCTGAATAGTCAATTACAATATTTTTTCCTTTACCAATATCCCTTGCCCCGTAGCTATCTTGCTTCTTTAATACGGTGGACAGCACATCTTCAATAAAGGTCTTTTTGTCTAGGAAAAAGTTTAAATATCCAGATACAGCTTCTACCTTTTCAATTCTAGGATTGGTTGGTATTTCTTCAACTAGTTCTTCAGCTATTTGGATAGGGGATTTACGTAGAATCCTGCTTAGTTTAAAACAGGGTAAGGCTACGTCCCCCATCTTATCGTCTGGGGGATATTCTAGCATATTGTATATATCCTCACTATTTAGACTAGGAATTTTTTTTGCTAAAAGATCCGATATCATTAGTTTTATATCCAGCATATTTATACTCCTTAACCTAAAATTATTCAATCATACTTAGTAAATATGATACCATAATGAGTAGAAAAATAATAGGGCGCAGTTGATGAAAAATTTAAATAATGGTAGAATAAAAGAAAAATGAATAGCATTGAAATAGTGATGAAAATGTAAGATATGAATTAAAATAGATAGTAATTAATGATAAGGAGAAGGAAACATATGGATAAAAACAAGGATATAAGTAATGTGGAAGTAAACATAGGCAGTAACTTCATCCATGATATTATCGACAAACATTTGGAAGAAGGAGTATATGATAGGGTACATACTAGATTTCCACCAGAGCCCAATGGATATCTTCATATAGGACATGCTAAATCCATATGCTTAAACTTTGGAACGGCAGCTAAGTATAATGGATTATGCAACCTACGCTTTGATGATACAAACCCGGCGAAAGAAGATGTTGAATACATTGAGTCTATTAAAGAAGATGTAAAATGGTTGGGCTTTGACTGGGAAGATAGGCTCTACTTTGCATCAGATTATTTTGATAAGATGTATGAATATGCTGTTCTCCTTATAAAGAAAGGCAAAGCTTATGTTGATGATCTATCACCAGAAGAGATTAGGGAGTATAGGGGGACTTTGACAGAGCCTGGCAAAAATAGTCCCTATAGAGATCGTTCTGTAGAAGAAAACCTGGAACTCTTTGAGAGAATGAAGGCGGGGGAATTTGAAGAAGGTTCAAAGGTATTAAGAGCAAAGATAGATATGGCTTCACCCAATATGAATATGCGAGACCCAGTGATCTATAGGATTGCCTATATTCCCCATCATAGAACTGGAGATAAATGGTGTATTTATCCCATGTACGACTATGCTCATCCCATATCCGATGCTTTGGAAAATATAACTCATTCATTATGTACCTTGGAATTTGAAGATCATAGGCCCTTATATGAATGGGTGTTAAAAGAGATAGGGCTCTTTCCAAATCCTCCAGTACAGATAGAGTTTGCCAGACTAGAGCTTACCAATACTGTAATGAGTAAGCGAAAACTTAGGGTACTGGTAGAAGAGGGTAAGGTAGATGGCTGGGATGATCCAAGAATGCCCACTATTTCAGGTCTGAGAAGGAGAGGATACACCCCATCCTCTATTAGGGATTTTGCAGAACGGGTAGGTATTGCAAAAACAAACAGCGTAGTAGATGTGGCCCTATTGGAGCATTGTATAAGAGAGGAACTAAACCAAACTGCTCCAAGGGTGATGGGAGTTATAGATCCCCTTAAATTGGTTATAACCAACTACCCTGAAGATAAGGTAGAATATTTAGAAGTGAATAATAATCCTCAGGACCCAACGGCCGGAACTAGGGAGGTGCCCTTCTCTAGAGTCTTATATATAGAAAAAGAAGACTTTATGGAAAATCCTCCTAAGAAATTTTTCCGTTTAAGTCCAGGTAAAGAGGTACGTTTAAGAAACGCTTATATAATCCGATGCGATGATGTAGTGAAAGATCCAGAGACTGGAGAGGTTATAGAAGTACATTGTACTTACGATCCAGATACAAAGAGCGGCTCAGGCTCAGCCAATAGAAAGGTAAAGGGAACTCTTCATTGGGTTTCGGCTCAGCATGCAGTACCTGCTACAATCAGGTTATATGATTATCTCTTTGTAGAGAATGAAGAGGGCGAGATGGAGTATAATCCAGACTCTATAAAGGTAATGCAAGGTTATGTGGAGCCCTCCTTAAAGGGAGTAGAAACAGGCAAGCGTTTCCAATTTATTAGAAAAGGCTATTTCTTTACCGATATAAAGGATTCTACACCGGATAATTTGGTATTTAATGAAATTGTGTCTTTGAAGAGCTCCTACAAACCCAATAAGTAGAAGGAATAGGTAAGAGCCTTTCGTTCTATAATTAGGATGGGAGGCTCTATTATTTGAATATGAAAAATAGGAGGTTATAAGATTGAAGGAAGTAAGAACCCGGTTTGCCCCCAGTCCTACAGGATATATGCATATCGGAAACCTTAGAACTGCTCTTTATACTTACCTTATAGCAAAGAATGCTGGCGGTAAATTTATATTGAGAATAGAGGATACGGATCAGAAGAGGTATGTAGAGGGAGCGGTAGATGTTATTTATAAAACCCTAGAATTGGTAGGATTGCAGCATGACGAAGGCCCTGATATAGGCGGGCCCTATGGTCCCTATGTTCAAAGTGAGCGTAAAGATATATACAAGAAATATGCTGAACAGTTGGTGGAATTAGGAGGAGCCTATTATTGCTTCTGTTCTAAGGAAAGACTGGATAAACTAAGAGAAGAAGATGAAAAAAACAATACAACCTTTATATATGACGGTCATTGGAAAGGGCTTACTAAAGAAGAGGTAGAGGCCAAATTAGCTGCAGGTGAGCCATATGTCATTAGACAAAGGATTCCTGAAGCAGGCCAGACTACCTTTGTAGACGCCGTATATGGTACTATTACTGTAGACAATGAAGAGCTGGATGAAGGGGTTCTTTTAAAAAGCGATGGGCTGCCCACCTATAATTTTGCCAATGTAATAGATGATAATTTAATGAAAATAACTCATGTTGTTAGAGGTAGCGAGTATTTGTCCTCAACACCTAAATATAATCTTATTTATGAATCTTTTGGATGGGAAATTCCCACCTATGTTCATTTGCCTCTTATCATGAAAGAGGGAGGTAAGAAGCTTAGCAAGAGAGAAGGGGATGCCTCATTTGAGGACTTTTATGAGAAGGGATATCTGCCTGAAGCTATTATAAACTATATAGCACTACTGGGATGGAGTCCCGGCACGGAGCAGGAATTCTTTACTTTAGAGGAGCTTGTAGAAAATTTTAATATAAAAGGACTAAACAAGTCTCCAGCAGTATTTGACGTCAATAAGCTTAGATGGATGAATGGGGAGTATATAAGGAAAAAGAG
>JAAYKZ010000352.1 GCA_012522165.1 Clostridiales bacterium | reverse complement strand
GCATCCTTGATTTGATCCAAACCGAACACTATGGAGTTTACCATGGAACTTGTGAAGGGGAATGCACCTGGTATGAGTTTGCCAGGAGGATTTTGGCACTGAAGGGGATAAATAAAAGGGTAATACCGATTAGCACCAAAGAACTCAAGCAAGTAGCTAAAAGACCGGCCTATTCGGTACTGGAAAATTTCATGCTGGATTTGGTTGGGTTAAACTTCTTTCGTACGTGGGAAGAGGCGTTGGAGGAGTATTTAAAAATAAGATAATGGATTGGGGTCAGAGCAGTGAGCTATTTAAAAATAAAGCGACTATTCGATATAATTCTATCGTTGTTTGGATTGATTCTATTGTTACCTATATTTTTAGTAATAATAGTAGGGATTAAACTTGATTCAAGAGGACCTGTTTTTTTTAAGCAAAAGCGAGTTGGGATTCACAAAAAATATTTTTATATTATAAAGTTTAGAACTATGCGTATTGATACGCCGAAAGATGTTCCAACTCATTTGATGGAAAATCCTGAACAATGGATTACCAGGGTTGGTAAGTTTTTAAGAAAAACAAGTCTGGATGAATTACCTCAGATTATTAATATTTTAAAAGGCGAAATGTCAATTATTGGTCCAAGGCCTGCACTATGGAATCAGTATGATCTAATCGAAGAAAGAGACAGGTATGGTGCTAATGATATTAGGCCCGGCCTTACAGGTTGGGCACAGATAAATGGTAGAGATGAGCTACCTATTAGTGTTAAAGCAAAACTAGATGGAGAGTATGTTGAAAAAATGGGGTTTATAATGGATATTAAGTGCTTTTTTGGAACCATCCTATCGGTATTAAAGAGTGATGGGGTTATCGAAGGTGGAACGGGAAGGTTAAGTCGAAAAGAAACAGGTAATTAAGGAGACTATAAAAGAATGAAAAGGGTACTTATTACAGGGGCTAACAGCTACATAGGAACAAGTGTAGAAAAATGGTTAGCACAGTATCCTGATAGATACCATGTAGAAACTGTTGATATGATTTCAGATACGTGGAAGGAGAAAGACTTTTCAAAATACGATGTGGTCTTACATGTGGCAGGAATAGCACATAATTCTTCTGACCTTAAGATGGAAGACCTTTATTATAAAGTCAATAGAGACTTGACAATAGAAACCGCAAAGAAAGCCAAAGTAGAAGGCGTAAGGCAGTTTATCTTTATGAGTAGTATTATTGTTTATGGGGATAGTGGAAAGGTAGGAGAGAAAAAGGTTATAGACAGAAATACGATACCCAAACCGAGTAATTTTTATGGAGATAGTAAACTACAGGCAGAACAAGGAATAAGACCTTTAGAAAGTGAAAGTTTTAAAATTGTTATTCTTAGACCACCGATGATATACGGTAAAGGTTCTAAAGGAAATTATCCTAAACTTTCTAAAGCTGCACAAATACTTCCCGTGTTTCCTGATATAGATAATGAGCGTAGTATGCTTCATATAGATAATCTTTGTGAGTTTATTAGGTTAATGATTGACAATGAAGAGAGTGGAGTGTTTTTTCCCCAAAATAAGGAATATGTAAAGACTAGTGAAATGGTAAAATTGATAGCAGAAGTACATGGAAGGAAGATTAAATTAATCAGGATTTTTAATCCTATAATAAGATTATTAGGGATGAAACTCGAAGTAATTAACAAGATGTTCGGTAATTTGGTCTATGAGCAGAGTATAAGTACATATAAGGAAGATTACCAAATTAGATATTTTCGTAAGTCGATAGAATTGACGGAAAGTAGGGATTCAAATTAAAAAAAAAGTACTCATATTAGTTAACCATGATATAGTTATCTATAATTTTCGGCGTGAATTGGTAGAACGCTTATTAGATGAGGGATATAAGGTTTATATATCTTCACCTTATGGGGAACGTATTGATAATTTAGTTGCTATGGGTTGTCAATATATAAAGGCTTCATTATCCCGACATAGTATCAATATTTTTGGAGAATTAAATTTATTAATTTATTATATTAAGATTATAAAAGTGATACGACCTGACGTTGTGCTCACCTATACGATTAAACCCAATATTTATGGTGGTATAG
>JAAYKZ010000036.1 GCA_012522165.1 Clostridiales bacterium | reverse complement strand
TATTAATATGTATATAATTGGCTTAGTTTACTGATTAAGCAGTTATCTGAAGTACGCTCTTATAGCCCTATGGTACTTAACAAATTAATATTATTTTGCTATTGTAATTTAATAATTATTAAAATTTACTTATTTAGAAATTTTTGAGAGGAATGTACAAAATGAGAAAATGGTTCTCTATTCTTTTAATTCTTATCCTATCACTTATTCCAGCTATCTCCCATGCAGCCCTAGTACCTTTAGAAGCTCAAGGTAAAAGGGTTTACGTTGCTGACCAAAGTCAGGTTGAATTAGTCAGCTTTAATATTTTCTTTCGAATTCGAACAGGATTTTCTTCTGTGAACACTTCTATGGTTGTAAAAAATTCAGATCTTGAACAGCCGGTTACCCTTAAGATGGGAATACCAGTACAGTTAGATAGTATTAGCAAAATCAGGGATCTATCAGTAGTCAGTGATGGTAAATCTGTTAAAGCTGTTCAAAGATCAACTGCAAAGAATCCACCAACAGATAAAGAAGTTAATGTAAATAATTGGTATGTGTGGGACATAGCTTTAGAGCCCGGGGAATCCAAAATAGTTGATTGTTCTTTTTCATTTGACAATAAGCTGGAATTGGATGGAACTGAGACCATTACTTTTCCCTTGACTCTTTTAGAAAACTGGTCAAATAAAATTAAAAATATACAAATAATAGCAGATACAGACTTTTATGGTCCTTACGCCTTTGACCCTACTCCTAGTCTTAAACCTGCTAATTACCATGATGGTGGCAGATTGATCTTTAGGCTGGATAATCAAAATTCCCAGCTAACTGATTTTCAATTATCTTTTAAACCTATGGATGTAGTAATTACAAAATATATAGAATCAGCATTTGAATCTGATAATGATATAAAGAATATAATACAAAATTACAGGAATGGCAGCTACCATCAAACTATATCCCTTATCCATGAATATTTATCTGCTGCTGACACTAACAGTATTATACCTGAGTTGAAATATTTGGAAGCTCTATGCTACCAAAATTTATACGAAATAGAAAAGGCATTGAATCTTTTTAATCAACTGGAGCCTAATCCAGGATTTGGAGAGTCTTTATCGTCCACTATTAGAAATAAAATAATCTATGATAAAGCAGCAATACTGAAAAATCAGCCTGATGGTGACCAAAAAGCTTTAGATTATCTAAATTCAATAAAGGATTCTGTTGCTGATAATAGTATCTTCTACATGTGGCTTGAAGATGAGATTGCTCTTTTGACCCCGCCAGTTGTGGTTGAAGAGCCTATTGAAGAAGATGATGCTGAAATTGAAGATGAAGATTCTCAAGAGGAAATTAATGATAAAACTCAAACCATAGGAAAAGTCACTATAGGGGAGCATGAATTCTATATAGAGGAACTTATTATCGCAGCTCTAGCTTTAGTAATTGTACTGCTTCTTATTATATTTATGATAAGAAGACGCCGTAGAAGAAGACGAAGCTCTATATTTAGATATTATTAATTTCTAAACAAGCGGAGGAATCCACTTATGAATTTATTTTTTATAGTAAATCCAATGGCAGGGCGAGGCCCTACCTCTGCATTAAACTCAATTTCTCTTATTGAAGAATTCTGTAGCAAGAGAAATATCCAATACAAAATTGCTAAAACACGTTACAAAGGACATGCCACTCATCTTGCCAGACAAGCCGTCAACTCTGACATTAAATACGATGCAGTTATATCGGTGGGTGGAGATGGCACTCTTTTAGAGGTAGCTAATGGATTAATGGGCTCAGACCTTCTCCTTGGTGTGTTGCCAGCTGGTACAGGTAATGACCTTGCTAGGGCTATTGGTGTCCCTCAAACTATAAAAGATGCTTTATCTCATTTAATAAAAAAAAGAAGCCGGGTAATTGATGTAGGCAAACTGGAGAATCTTTTTTTCGTTAATGTTGCCAGTGTAGGATTCGATGCAGAAATAATTAAGGATATTCTTAAGTTTAGGAAATTTTTTCCAGGGAGGATTTCCTACTATATTGCTGCCCTTATGAAATTTTTCACTTTTAAATTTAAGGATATTACTCTCAAAATTGATGGTCAGATTATAAAAACTAAGATTTTATTAGTAGCTATAGCAAATGGCACCCATTATGGTGGAGGGATGATGGTAAATCCTAACGGGGATTTAAAAGATGGATATCTTGATGTTATAGTTGTAAATTCCCTGCCCCGATACAAAATTCCTTTACTTTTCCATAGATTTGTAAAGGGAACATATCAGGATTTACCCTATGTAAAAACTTATAAATGCAAAGAAATCTCTATAGATAGTAATGATAATTTAGTTATTAATGCAGACGGAGATCTATTTGGTAGTACTCCTGCTAAATTTACTATAAAACCGTTATCTTTAAATGTTATTGGAAACTTTATTTAACCACTGTAATATAACGGAGGGCATTAATATGGAAGCATTGTATGAAACATTAGATTCATTTATGATAGAAATAATTTTAGTAGCTCTTTTTTTTACTTTATTATCCATTATTATAGTAATAATAAACTTTCGTCGAACCACTAAAATAATAAAGAAATACAAAAAAATGATGAGAGGGATGGACAATAAAAATCTTGAATACATGTTGCTAGATCATATAAAGACCGTTGAGAAGGTGGATAATAAGATTAATGAATTAGATCATAATATAAATCAAATGCATAAAGAATTGGAAACTTGCATCCAAAATGTAGGAATTGTTCGTTATAATCCTTTTCAACAG
>JAAYKZ010000351.1 GCA_012522165.1 Clostridiales bacterium | reverse complement strand
TTAATGGTGTAGATAAAACTATAATACCAAACAGTCATCTGAATATATGGGAACTGTAACTTTAAGTAAAAATATCCCAGGATGTTATCTATTCTTCTTTTCCCTACAGTAAATTGACGCTATCATACTAGTTTTACCCCTTTACACCGAACATATGTTCTGGTATAATAAAGTTACTCCAAAGGAGGAATATCATGGAAGCTAAAAATCGTATCATTTTTCATATTGACGTAAACTCAGCATATTTATCCTGGGAGGCAGTTTATCGCCTGCAACACGGTGATACTTTAGATCTTAGAACTATTCCATCAGTAGTAGGCGGAGATGTTACTGCCCGTAGGGGCATAGTTCTAGCAAAATCTATTCCTACCAAGCCCTATAAAATTAAGACAGGGGAGTCCTTGTATTCTGCTAAACTAAAGTGTCCTGAACTGGTAGTTGTTCCGCCTAGATATCATTTATATATGCAGTGCAGCAAGGCCTTGATTTCTATACTCGAAGAATATTCTCCCTCTATACAACAATTCTCCATAGACGAAGTTTTTCTTGATTTCACCAATATGGAAGTTCATTGGGGAGATTTCGTAAATGCTGCCCATAAAATTAAGGAACGAGTAAAAAAGGAATTGGGTTTTACTGTAAATATAGGTATTTCCAGTAACAAACTTCTTGCAAAAATGGCATCAGACCTGCAAAAACCCGACAAAGTACATACTCTCTTCCCCCATGAAATTCAGGATAAAATGTGGCCTTTGCCTGTAGAAGAATTGTTTATGGTAGGACGGTCCACTACCTTTAAACTTCATAAAAAGGGTATATTTACCATAGGAGATTTGGCCACAACAGATCCAAACCTATTAATGCAATGGTTTAAGAGTCACGGCCGCCTTATCTGGGAGTTTGCCAACGGCATAGAAAATTCACCTGTTCGTCAGGACTTCCCTGTAAAGGGGATAGGAAACTCCAGCACCTTGCCCTTTGATATAGAAGATAGAAAAACCGGCCATAGAGCATTATTATCCCTTACTGAAACCGTTGCTATGCGCCTTAGGAATATAAGAAAATCAGCGGGAGTTCTATCGGTGTTTATTAAAGATAGGGATTTTGAATCCTGCTCTCACCAACGAAAACTGAATGTGCCTACCCATTCCACCAATATTCTATATAGGATCGCCTGTCAACTATTTGATGAAATATGGCAAGGGCACCCCCTACGACACCTGGGAGTTCGTGCTTCTGAATTATATAGTGATGATTTTTATCAGCTATCTTTCTTTGAGCCGGACATAGAAAGACAAAATGCCCTGGATACTGCTGTTGATGAAATTAGAACTCAATATGGATGGAATTCCATTATGCGTTCATGTTTTTTGCACTCTGGGTTAAACCCCATGATGGGTGGTGTCATACAGGAGGAGGAATATCCTATGATGTCAAGTTTGTTATAATTGCGCCTTTATTGAATTCCATCAATAATTTTCTTATATCCATACTAATTAGCTATGCATATATTTCCTATTACTATTATAACTGAGGTTATGGTGATATTATGAAAGTGTTAATGAAACCCATAGAAATGATTGCATGGTTTACCCAAGACGGGCTGCCCACCCCTATCCGTTTTCGGATGGAACAGTTCGATGGGAGTTATATAGTTGTTAGGGTAGCCCGCACTATAACTCGAAAAGAGGAGAAACTGGCGGGCAACCCTATGATAATATTTACTTGCCAAAGTATAATTAATGGAGTGGAAAAACTCTATGAAATTCGCTATGAACTAAAGTCATGTAAATGGTATGTCTATAAGATCTAGCCTAATCGGATAAAAGCCTTTTCTCACCTTCAAGCTTTTGGAAAGGTGCAATATCTTGGGATACTTCTAAAGTTCCCATATATTCTCCGTTTTTATCCCTTACTGCAAAATATCTAATTAGAACGAATTTCTCACCCATTCTAATCCAAAAATCCTCGTGGTCTTTGGCACCACTCTTAAAATCTTCTACTATCTTATTTACTATGTGAATACTAGATGGCGGATGGCAGTTTTGTACAGTCCTGCCTATTACACTCTTAGGTCTAGGGAAGATCCGCTCACTGCTTTGAGAAAAATACTTTACTCTATCATTCTTATCCACAAAGGTAATATCTATAGGTAGATGGTTAAGCACTGTCTCAAGCTCATGGACCGACATAATCCCTGTCTCAAAACGTATTACATCAGCTTCAATATCTGACTCTTGTTCCTCTTGCTGTATGAAATCCTCCCTCTCGGGTTTCCATTCTGCCTGGGGAGTTATAAAGGTGTATCCTATTTCATCACTATCTCTGTAAACAGTTAGCCACTCATCCTCGGTCAAAGTATCCACCATTAGAGGAAATAGTATGTTTTCCTCCTTAAATATCATTTCCTTTATCTGGTGAATAGCTCCCTCTGCTTTTTGTGCTACCTCATTCTTATTGCCTTTATAATCCTCTAATAATGCTTTTACTTCCTTTAATAGATCCCGAATATCATCATCCACTCCCCACATTACCTTAGGTGGAGCTGTTATTCCCGCCTTTTCTAGAAAGGGAAACACTAAGTTTTCCTTACGGCTATAATGCTTATCAATTTCCAGCATTTGGTTGAAACATTCAAGTAATCTTGCAACATTTTCCTCACTATCAGCCTCATCAAAAGCTTCTAATGCTGGCTTTACCTTTGTTTCGATTCTCTTTTCTATTTCCCTATTCTCCAGTTTAAAGGTGTGCATGGGATGACCTGGTATTTGGTCTAAAGAGGCTGGCTTGTGTATATCTTCAATGGACCCCTTAAAGACAGCAGCATGTACATCACAAAGCCTTTGGACTTCTTCAACAGGCATACCCTCCATAATAAGCCTTTGTTCCAACTCGGAAATCTCTGCTACAGATACACCTTCAATAAGCTTTGCAAAGCGTTCCTTAACATCATCGACACTTTTACCCTCATGAAGCTCCATAATTAGCTCTTTAAGCACCTTTTGCCTATATTCACGGTTATTTATAAGTTCACTCATTTAATCGTCCTCCTATTGTTTCTATGCATCCTTTATCTAGGATGCTTATCTGTTATAATATAAATAAACCTATCTTCCCTTATTCAATCATTTATATTATCCGCAATTATAGGCATGTTATCCCGCAAAAGGGATAGATGTTAACTATCTTCTTTAATATGAGAGAGGGTAGCCTTTGGAGAACAGCCTACAATCAATTGATTTCCGTCTGAATAGCCTTCTTCTCTACTCTCTAATTCTTTAATAAGTATTTTTCTTAGATAATCTATTTTATGGCTATAGTCCTCATCATTTATGCCATTATGTAGCTCCATAGGATCCTTTTCCAGATCAAAGTATTGTTCTTCCCCAGTTTGTGAATACCATATATATTTATCTCTCTTGGTAACAATATAGTGATTAGAAGCAACACCAAAAGAATGTTCTCCATGGAGATACTCTCTCCAAGGAATATCCTCTCCCCGTACTAATGGCATTACGCTCATGCCTTCTACTGCCTCTGGAATCTCCACGCCAGCGGCATCTAACAGAGTAGGCATAATATCCCTAAGCTCTACTATATTATCAATAACCGCACCTGGTTTTATCCCTAGATTATTACCTGGATCATATATAATAAATGGAATAGACGTACTTCCTTCATAAGGGATAGATTTTCTAAACCAATTATGATCCCCCATCATATCCCCATGATCCGAAGTAAAAAGGATAATAGTATTGTGTAACACATCTTCATCAAACATAGCCTGGAGAAATCTACCTATCTGATGATCAATATGGGTAATGCTGCCATAATAAGCTGCCTTGGCTCTATGTAATGCCTTATCCGTCAGCCTACCACCATATCCATTATATACTAGAGCATCCCTCATGCCATCCTCTTTCTCAGCCCAGTCCCCTACAGGCGAGTCTGGCATATCCTCATTGATATACATATCATAATAATATTGAGGTGGATCCAAAGGTGAGTGGGGTCTCACGAAAGACATCATAAGAAAGAAAGGTTTGGTTGGATCCCGTCTCCTTATGATAATTTTATTATATAGCATTTCCATAATCTTTGGTGGCACTTTCTACTACCCCCAAGATTTCTGCCATTACATACTGTGATAATGGGTTTGAATAATTTGTTGAAAACTGTAGAAAATAGTATCGTTAATGATAATAACAAGGAGGCAGCTATGAAACAACAAATATACACCCTCCCCATATGGGAACGATTTGAATCAAAATCTGAATGCCCCTTTTGCGAGATCCTAGAAGAAACAGAAGAATCTTATATTTCTGGAATGTTTGGAAATATGACATTAGATAAGGAGTTTATTAATTCCTTGAAAAATAGCAGCTTTTGTAGTATTCATTTTGCTTGCCTTATGAAATATAGGGATAAATTTGGTCTAGCACTATTGTTAAGCCAACTCCTTGACTTTGAAATTGCCAATCTAAAATCAATAAATTATAGAAAGTATGTTCCAGAACAACCTAAAGGAGCCTTTCATAGATTTTTAGAAAGATTTATATCACCAGCTTCCACAAAAGATTATAAAGATACTAATAATGAATCCACTAAAAATAGCTGTTCTCTTTGCCAGTATTTAGAGGAAAGAGAGCAGGATTTTATAGAGATACTTATACAGCTTTGGAAGGATAATCTACACTTTCGATCACTGTATTATAATAGCAAAGGCTTCTGTCTGGAGCACTTTTATACTCTAGTAGAACATGCCCCTCGCTTCTTGGAAGAACAAGAGTTGGATAACTTTTTAGACACTAGCTATGAAATCCAATTTCAAAGCATGAAGGAATTAAATAATGATCTAAAGTGGTTTATAAAGAAGTTTAACTATCAATACTCCAGCAAACCCTGGAACAACTCAAGAGACTCTCTAGCCAGAAGCATATTGAAAATCAAAAAAAGAAAGATCCGCTAAAGCAGAATCTTTCTTTTTTTATACCAGTTCCTTATATAAGTTTCTTTAAAAAATTAACAGCTTCAGCAATATCCTTTTCTGGATTCGCTCCTACTTCCCTTTCAATGGTCAAGAACCCTGTATAACCTATATCCTCTAAAGCCTTCAGCCATTTGGGGAAGTCCACATTGCCTTGACCCAAGGGAGTTTCTAGGAAATAATCCTCTAAGCGCATATCTTCAATGCCGCCTTCTGCAAAATAGTTATAGATTATTTCTGGGTCGGTCTTTTTCTTCATGATACCGTCTTTGGCATGGGTATGAACAATATAATCCTTTAATG
>JAAYKZ010000350.1 GCA_012522165.1 Clostridiales bacterium | reverse complement strand
GGCTACGCTATGATAAAGGATGCACAGGAAAAAGGCCTAATAAACAAGGATACTGTTATCATTGAACCCACAAGCGGAAACACTGGTATTGCCTTGTCTTTTGTTGCAGCATCTTTGGGATACAGGGTAATTATAGTTATGCCAGAAACCATGAGTAAAGAGCGCAGAAGCCTTATCAAGGCCTATGGTGCGGAGCTAGTATTAACCCCTGGATCAGAAGGAATGAAGGGAGCTATAAAGAAGGCAGAAGAGCTGGCAAAGGAAAATCCTAACTCCTTTATCCCACAGCAATTCCAAAACCCTGCAAATCCTCAGATACACAGGGAGACAACTGCTGAGGAGATTTGGCGAGACACCGATGGAAATATTGATGTATTTGTAGGAGGTGTAGGTACTGGAGGTACCATTACAGGTGTAGGTGAAGTACTAAAGCAAAGGAATCCTAATATAAAGATTATAGCAGTAGAACCTACAGACTCACCTGTTCTATCAGGGGGTAATGCTGGACCTCATGCAATTCAGGGAATAGGTGCAGGATTTGTTCCTGACGTATTAAATCTTGGTATTGTAGATGAGATTGTACAGGTAAAAAATGAAGAGGCTATAGCAGCTTCCAGAAAGCTAGCTAGTACCGAAGTGTTATTGGTAGGTATATCCTCAGGCGCAGCGGCTCATGCTGCCGTACAGATAGCAAAGAGACCAGAATACAAGGGCAAGAGGATAGTAGTATTGCTGCCAGATACAGGCGAGCGATATCTTTCAAATCCCCTATTATTCCCCAATCAAGAGTAAAATAAAGCAATAAAACCGAGAGCACTAATGCTCTCGGTTTTTTCTATAATCCTGATATCGCTTTAGTATATCAGGATTATTTTCTAAAAAATCATTGAAAATTTGTATCTTTTCTAGGGCTTCCATGCTGATATTATGTTCAATCATCTCTGTATCTCTCAAAAGGGTTTCCTTTATACCTATTTTGCTAAGAAGACTTTCTATTAACATATGACGCTGGAGTAGAAAATCACCTATTCTTTTCCCTTCTTCTGTAAGGGTAATAATTCCGTATTTTTCATAGTCTACCAATCCTAGCTCTGCTAATTTTTGTACCGTTCTGGTTGCAGAGGATGCCTGAACATTTAGAAGCTGGGATATCTGATAGATACGTATATACCCTTCCTTTTTACAAAACCGATATATCATTTCTAAATAATCTTCCATACTAGGAGTTAGATGTGCCTTGCCTTGTCTTAATAACTGATATCCTCTGAAAGTATGAAATTGTTTGTCATTCTTGCCCATTTTTTCCACCGCCTTGAACACATTTACTATCCTTTTCATATATTAGCCTTAGATAACTCTTTTGGTCATAACTAAATCTATGTTAAGTAACATCAAGAATATTACTGTTTAGGAGGATTAATATGTCTAAATATATACCTCTAAATCTATTACCTCTAGGAAGTATGGCAAGGGTAAAAGAGCTGACTATGGCAGGTAGTATTAGGCGAAGAATGCTGGATCTTGGTCTAATTAAGGGCACAAAAGTGCAGGCCATAAATAGGAGCCCATCAGGAGATCCTGTTGCTTATTTCTTCCGTGGGGCTGTAATAGCTCTTCGCAGTGAAGAGGCATCAAAGATTATAGTAGAGAGATTATAAACAATAAATAGCAGGCTATATTTTAAAGCATGACAGGGAATTACGTAATATGTTGTAGGGGTGAAAAGGATGGGTCTTACATCTCAATCAACAGGCTTGGGAGCTTTAAATGAAATGTTTGAAGTAAAAAAAGAGAGTCCTGATGATATTGTGGTAGCCTTAGCTGGTAATCCCAATACTGGAAAGAGTACTGTTTTTAATAATCTAACGGGTTTAAAACAGCATACCGGCAATTGGCCAGGCAAGACTGTTACCAATGCCCAGGGTCGTTATAGGCATAACCATAAAAATTATGTATTAGTAGATTTACCAGGGACTTATTCATTGTTATCAAATTCTGTAGAGGAGGAAGTGGCCAGGGACTTTATATGTTTTGGCAATCCTCAAGTAACTGTGGTGGTTACCGATGCCACCAGCCTGCAAAGGAATTTGAATTTGGTTCTACAAATATTGGAAATTACAAAGGATGTAGTGGTTTGTGTAAATTTAATGGATGAAGCCAAAAGGAAGAAGATAAGGATTGATATAGATATGCTGGCAGAGGAACTGGGAGTGCCTGTTGTTGCAACTAGTGCCAGAAATGGTGTTGGATTGAAAGAGTTAAAGGAAGCGGTGGCCAAGGTTGCACAAAATAGCAATTTTATAGAAACAGGAAAAGAAGCTTTCAAAATACAATATGAAAGAATCATTGAGGATGCCATAGATATTATAGTACCATATCTAGATGGGTTAGATATAAAATTAAATAGTAGATGGGTATCCCTGCGTCTTATAGAAGGGGATAAGACTTTATTGGAAACTATAAAGAAGCATATAGAATCTCATCAGTTTGATGATAAGGTTTTGGAGCAAAGAATAGAAAAAGCCAGGGAATTTATATATTCTCAAGGACTGGATGGAGATGGCTTAAGGGATAGTATAGTTACAAGTATAATAAAAGAAGCTGAAACTATAGGTGATAGGGTAGTACACTTTGAAAAGCAGGATTATAATAGGCTAGACCAAAAAATCGATAATATCCTAACCTCAAAACGTTGGGGAATTCCCATAATGATAGCACTACTGGGAGTTGTATTCTGGATTACAGTAGAAGGGGCTAATTATCCTTCACAAATGTTAGCTACTGGTCTTTTCTGGATTGAGGATCAGCTAACTGAGATTTTTATGAGAGTTGAAGCGCCTCAGTGGCTTCATGGCATAGTAGTTCTTGGGGTGTACCGTACCCTTGCCTGGGTGGTGTCGGTAATGCTGCCTCCAATGGCTATATTCTTTCCCCTATTTACCTTGTTAGAAGACTTAGGTTATTTACCCAGGGTAGCCTTTAACCTGGATAATTTTTTCAAAAAAGCTTGTGCCCATGGCAAGCAGGCCCTTACCATGTGTATGGGTTTTGGATGCAATGCTGCGGGAGTGGTGGCCTGCAGAATCATAGACTCCCCAAGGGAAAGACTTATTGCTATCCTTACCAACAACTTTGTGCCCTGTAATGGCAGATTTCCCACTTTGATTGCATTAGCCACAATTTTCATAGCTGGTTCAGTGGGGGCATTTAAATCTATAATATCTACCTTTATAGTTCTAGGTGCAGTGGTATTAGGAGTAGCAATTACCCTGGTAATATCTAGAATATTATCCAAAACAATTTTAAAGGGTCTGCCTTCTTCCTTTACCCTTGAATTGCCGCCCTATAGGAAGCCACAGGTAGGCAAGATATTAATTAGATCATTACTAGATCGTACCTTATTTGTACTAGGAAGAGCCGTTATGGTAGCTGCACCAGCTGGACTTATCATATGGCTGATGGCCAATCTAACCATAGACGGAGCAAGCCTGCTGGATCATAGCGCTAGATTTCTTGACCCCTTCGGTAGATTATTGGGCATGGACGGGTATATTATATTAGCTTTTATTCTAGGGCTTCCTGCAAACGAAATAGTAATACCTATAATCATAATGAGTTATACAGCATCAGGAGTAATGATAGAACTAGATAGCTTAGATGCTCTACGCAATTTATTGGTGGCTAATGGTTGGACCTGGTTGACAGCCATATGTACCATGCTCTTTTCCCTAAATCACTTTCCATGTGGGACTACTCTTCTTACCATTGGAAAGGAGACTCAAAGCCTTAAATGGGCTGCACTCTCTTTTGTCATACCTACCGTAACTGGAATTATCTTATGCTTTATTGTGGCCCAAGG
>JAAYKZ010000349.1 GCA_012522165.1 Clostridiales bacterium | reverse complement strand
TTCATTTCATGAAATGTTTATTATCTTTAACCCAGTATAATTATTAATAGGGTATAAGCCTGTAAGTTTTACCTCCTTCAGCATAGAAGGAGAAACCAATATGAGTCTTTTGGGTAACAACTTCCATATCATCACTTATAACCTTCATGGTCTCCCCAACCACTTGGACTGGACCATGGAATTTTGGTCGAATAACAGCTTCTGTAAGTTTGCTATCCTTCCACCTAATATCCACCTCATGCCCACCACGAGTACACAGGCCTGTAACAGACCCTTCTTTCCATGAAGTGGGTAGAGCAGGTAGAAAATGAAGTGCAATATGGCTTTGCAATAGACACTCTGCTATCCCTGCTGTAGCTCCCAGATTGCCGTCAATCTGAAACACTCTGCTAGCATTGAGCAGGCTGCGGGAAGTAGAGTTTACCAGCATTTTTCTAATGCCTTTATCTGTCATATCACCGTCTAATAGACGTGCGTATATATTTATAAACCATGCTAAAGGCCAGCCCCTTTCTCCAGCACCATGAGCCACTCTCAGCTCTAGAGATTTCCTTACTGCTTTCATTAATTCTGGAGTATCCTTCCAGTTTATACTCTTGCCAGGATAACAGGCAAACAAATGGGATATATGGCTCATTCCAGGTGTAAGCTCAGGGTATTCCTTATCCCATTCCAGCAGTTGACCTTTGGACCCAACTTTATCCTGAGGCAGTCGTGATGCCATATCTGCAAGGGTTTCAGAGAATTCATGATCTACATCCAAAATTCTTTGAATCTCGATTAATGCAGCAAAGAATTCCCGTAATATTTGATTGTCCATAGCAGGTCCTACACAAATAGGCGTATTATGTCCATCTGGCAAGATATATCTGTTTTCTGGGGATACAGACGGGCATGTAACCAGTTTTCCATCAACTTCTATTAGAAAATCCTCATAAAACAGCGCCATATCCTTCAAAATTGGGTACATCCTACGCAGAATATCTATGTCTTTTGTATATAGATAGTGTTCCCATACATGCAAACCAAGCCAGGCTCCACCGGTTACCCAGGGTGTTGACGCCATATACCTGTCCTGTGGAGCACAATCTCCATAATAATCCGTATTATGATGGCAGACCATTCCACGCATGCCATACATTACTCGGGCTGTCTCCCTGCCTTTTTCATGCATCTTCTCCAGCAAGTCCATAAGAGGCATATGAAGCCGGGAAAGATTACATACTTCAACAGGCCAGTAATTCATCTGCAGATTGATATTAATAGTATATTTACTGTCCCACATGGGTGAAAATTCAGCATTCCATATCCCTTGCAAATTAAGGGCTGCACTGTTTTCTCTGCTACCAGAGACAATAAGATAGCGTCCAAATTGAAAATACAATGCCGCTAAAGCAGGATCATGTTCACCCTTGCTAACTTCTAAAATTCTTTGGTCAGTGGTTTTTACTGGAGCTGGGCCTAAATCCAGTGTGCACCTGCTCATGAGAGCATAAAAATCTCTAATATGTTCTTGCTTTAATGATTCGTACCCTTTTTTCTGTGCTTCATCTAAGAACCTAAAGATCTCCTTGACAGGCTCATCAGTACGATTAGAAGTTGAGGATGTCAGGTACAATACCACTTCACTGCAATTGCGTGCTAGCAATTGGGAAACGGGATTTACCAGTTCACCATCGCATTCCACACGTACTGCCGCAGCAAACTCAATTTCAGCTTCATGCCCTCTTAATAGTATGGTATTATCATCCACTGTTCTGATTGAATCTGCAAAAGGAGCAGCCCAACCGCCACCACTTACTTGTCTTCCAGGTCTTCGGTCATCCATTACTGCCGCATCTGATATAACAGTGCGGTTTAACATAACATCTAAATTTATTGCTCCGGGAGTTTCACTGGTATAACGAATGCACATTACCTGGGCAGGATAACTAATGAACATTTCCCGATGATACCTAACCCCATCCTTAGTATGGCTTATATTGAGTATCCCTGTCATAAGGTCTAAATCACAGTAATAATCCTGAGCACCTATGCTGTTTGGCATCCATCCATCTTCAAATGGCAAACGCTGGTTAAGCCCAATATCCAGCTCACCGAGCAGAGTATAATGCCGCATGCCGCTAGGTGTGCCAATCATATGTTGTAATATGAGCTCCTCAGCAGCATAGATGTCTCCTGAGAGTATTAATCTACGAATCTCTGGCAATTTCTCCTTAAGGGAGGGATTATTACGATCTATAAATGTACCATACCAAAGGGAGTCATCGTTTAATTGAATTCTTTCTACATTAGTGTGACCATATACCATAGCACCAAGTCTGCCATTGCCTAATGGCAGTGCATCAAACCAGCTATTGGCCTGGTTCTTATAATAAAGGTGAAAAGGATGTTCCATAAAAATTGCCCCCATTATAAAAACAATTGCTATTAAATCCAATTAACTCCAATTTTATCATATTCTAAGTGAATTTTGTAACATTAATCAAGTGAGGTTGCTTATATAAACAACCTCACTTGATTATATCTAGAAAAGTTATTTAATACCCTTTCTTTCTAAATCTTTTTTATGGTTTTCTGTCATTACTGCCCTTACTTGCTCCAGACCAGCATCTTGAATTTCCTTCATCGCCGCCTCATATGCAGCATCAAATTCTTCGTCGTTTTCAGCAAGAATCATCTGACCTAAATATTTGTTCCATATATTCTTTATCTTTGCATAAGCTACACCTTCGTTGGAGTCTGGATCAGGATCCAGATTATCAAGTCCTAACTCCCATACATCCACTCCATACTTGCCCACATCTAATAGATAATCAGTATAGGACTGTGGTGCCAATGCAACCTTTTGAAGACCTGCCCACTTAGATCTCCACATCAGTAGTCTTTGCTCAAAACCGTACTTTTCTTCAAGAGCTGTTGGATCCTTTTCAAGTTCTTCCAATATTTCTGGTTTATATCTGGGCATGCCATCCACCATATCGTAGGTTTCCCCTTCTCTACCAAAGAGATTGGTCAACTGACCCTGGTCACTCCAGCAATATTGGAAATATCTAATTATGCGGCCTGGATCTTTAGCTTTTTTGGTTACCATAGAAGCTACCCAACCAGCACCTCTTCCGCCTGCGAATTGTGGTTCCTTGCCATTATGCTTTTGAAACTCCAGAGGTATATATGTCTTGCCTTCATCATTAGTCAGCTGCATAATCTTGGGATTATGATTTTTCCAGATATCAATAGGAAATCTAGCTGCAACCCCCCATTGGGCTGAATCAACTGTTTCACCATATACTTCGTGTTTCA
>JAAYKZ010000348.1 GCA_012522165.1 Clostridiales bacterium | reverse complement strand
ATTTACTTGGGTACTTAAATTTTAAATTGATATCTCCGTCTTGAACTACCCATTGTAAATCTAAAAGTTCCTTTTTTAATTTGTTATAATCCATTACATATTGTTGATTTGTTCTTTTTAACCTCTCTTGCATAATACTAAAAGTTGGCATTATTTCACTGTGCCCTTCAAATTTTTCTAAAGGTATGTTATATTCATCATTAATAATCCACAAATATGGTTTAACAACATGTCTATAAAGAAAACTATGAATAGTACTTACCTCAACTTTATTAATTGCATTGCCTAATCTTCTTTTTATAGTATCTACCCCTATATTAGTATAAGTAATGCATGCTATTTTCCTAGCATTTGTTAATCGATTAGAATTTTTAATAACATTTTTAATATGATTAATTAGGAACCTAGTTTTTCCTGATCCTGGACCTGCACATAGTTTAAAATGGCTTTCTATATTTTCTAATAATTCATCGCTACTTTCTAATGTTGTTATCCTTTGTGAATCCATTCTATCGCCTCACTTATATAAGTTGGTACAATAAAATCAAAATGGGCTTTATCTAATAACTTATTTATTTGATTTTTAGAAATAACCTCTGCCAATTCTTGTGCAACAACGCCCTTTTTAATAGACATTAGATATCTTGCTGCAACTATATGTGCAATGTTTTCTTCATTATTAAAATTGCCATTATTTGTATGTATGGATATAGTATCCTTGAATTTGTCATTCCTTATTATATTGATAATTTCAGAAACATCTGTTTTGTTCTTAATTGCATCCATTAAATCCTTAATCTCTTGAGAATTCATTACCGAATCGGTTATCAATTCCTTAATAGTTGGATTATGTAAAATAATATCATACTCAAATGTACAGCTAATACCCTTCTGTTGAGAAAATACTCTAATATTGTTTTCTTCAGGATTATTTATATATTCACTGACAATTTCATTGGAACAATCCTTATAATCATATTTGTCATCACTATCAAGTTCAAAAGGTAAACATTTTTTCCACCTAGTATCTCCTTTTTTCTTCTTAACAGGATCTAAATCAGTTATACATGCAACTTTTTTATTAATTGCATAACTACTCTTAGAAGTATCAAATAACTTTAAAAAATGTTCAAAATATCGGCCTCCAATATTAATAATAGATGTGTGGGAATCAACTAGGTCATATCATAAAATCTTTGCTAACTCATGTATAAGCAATTGTTCAGAAATTCCTTCTACAAAAATTATATTTTTTGCAAAAAACATATCTGATTTTGTAACATCTAAAAACCTTTGAACATAATTCTTCGAAATTATATCCTCTTTACAATCTGTAAACACTTTTCCAGGATATGAAATGTTTATTTCATCTTTTTCTTTACATAATATAATCAAATCATCTAGGCTTGCAGCTGCTGTTATGTTAGGCGAATGGGATGTTATAAAAATTTGTCTAACTTGATTCTCTTGATTCTGTTTTAGAAACTTTAAAAACTTATATTGCATATTTGGATGTAAGTGGGCCTCAGGTTCTTCTATTACAAGGATTGAAAAAATTTTTGCATTACTACCTAAATATTCTCCTGATGCATCCTTTTGCATCTTAGCAAGTAAGAGAGAAATGTAAATTAGGTTATTATAGCCTAACCCATTTTGACTAACTGGAAGCTTAAATCCTGTTTCATCTTCAACTATTAATTTTAAAGCCGAATATAATTCTGTATCAAGT
>JAAYKZ010000347.1 GCA_012522165.1 Clostridiales bacterium | reverse complement strand
TCGTATGTGCATTAAATGCTCCTGTAGCTGCAATGTACTCTGCTGGTGAAGGCGGTGCTTGGGGTATTGCACTATTAGCTGCTTACATGCAAAGAAAACAAGAGGGCGAGACACTAGAGACCTATCTTTCAGACAAGGTGTTTGCCCAAATTGAAAGCCATTGTGTAGAACCAAAAGAGGAAGATAGAAAAGGCTTTGCTGAATACATGGAAAAGTATACAGAAGGACTTGCTATCCAGCGAGCAGCAGTGGAGCATTTAAAAGTTGAATAATAAAACTAAGCTAATTCATTTTGAGATCCTTATATCATTAAGGGTCTCTTTTTTATTATTAAAGGGATTTGTTAAGAAAATAAAATGTTTAGAATATTTGATTTGAGTCACATTATTTATAAAGCAGCTATGCTAAAATGTCTTCATAAAGAAGATTAGGAAAATAAATAATAAGGAGAGGAATAAGTTATGGAGAGATTTAACCAAGTAAAAGAACATAATCTTGAAAGGCTAGAGCTGTATGTGCCAATAGTTGAACGTGTACATGGAGGGAGTCATCCAGAATTTCATGATGTCCGTAGGATATTTGATGAAATCAACGCAAAAATAAAGAATGCAGGCTCAGAAAAACCCAAATTAGATGAGGAATTTAAAGACCTGCGTAAGGTTACTGATAATTATACCGTGCCAGATGACGTGTGTGAGAGCTACGAAGCAGTATATAAGATGTTAGCTGAATTAGATGAGGCATATCAAGCTTAGATAAGGGAGGAGTTATGCAAAAGTATATTTTAAGCAAGAAAAATCTAATTACATTAATTGGTGGAGTTTTAATTGCCATTGCCTTTATTAGCAAGTGGACTGTAGGCAACGTATATGTTTTCGCTTGGGCTCTAATTATTGCTTCTATTTTAGGAGCGGCACCTATAGTCATCCAAGCATATCAAGCCTTAAGAGTAAAAGTAGTGAGTATAGATGTTTTAGTTACCATAGCTGTTATTGGTGCTTTTTTCATTCAAAACTATGAGGAATCTGCAATTGTTACATTTTTGTTTCTGTTCGGTGCTTATTTAGAGCAACGTACATTAAATCAAACACGCTCAGCTATCAAAGAGCTAACTGAAATGGCACCAGACAGTGCTCTAAAACAGATGGAAAATGGTGAATTTGAACTAGTTGAGGTTGACGAAGTAGACCAAGGAGATATTCTACTGGTTAAAACAGGTGCAAAAATTCCAGTGGATGGCACAGTTATATCTGGGGAAGGTAGTGTTAATGAAGCAAGTATTACAGGAGAATCTATCCCAGTAGCAAAGGAAAAGGGTTCAAAAGTTTATGCCGGTACCATCTTAGATAATGGTACTATACAAATAGTTGCAGATCGGGTTGGTGAAGATACAACATTTGGCAAGATCATTGAGCTTGTAGAAGAAGCCCAGGATTCAAAGTCTGAAGCGGAACGCTTTATAGACCGTTTTTCAAAATACTATACACCTGCTGTTCTTGTTTTAGGTTTTATGGTATGGTTGTTTACTAGAAACATTGAATTAGCTATTACTATTTTAGTTCTAGGTTGCCCAGGTGCTTTAGTCATAGGTGTACCTGTATCTAATGTTGCTGGTATAGGAAATGGAGCCCGTAATGGGGTGTTGCTAAAAGGTAGTGAAGTCATAAATGATTTTAGTAAATTGGATACAATGGTATTTGATAAAACAGGAACCCTGACGGTAGGGAACCCATCAGTTGCAGAAAAAGTATATTATGGAGATAGCATTGATGAAGCATTAAGCTATCTAGCAAGTGTTGAACGTGAATCGGACCATCCATTAGCCAAAGCGGTTTTAGAGGAAATTGGCGAGCCTTCATTTTGGCCAGTAGAGAATACAGAAGTTATAAAAGGTGGTGGAATTGTAGCTAATGTTAATGGGCATAGAATTGCAGTTGGCAATGTTGCCCTAATGGAAAAGGAGAATGTAGAACTTAGCGAAGAAGCTAAGGCTGATATTGCTCGTTTTGAAAACAATGGAAATTCCTTGGTATTAACTTCTGTTGATGGTGAATTGAAAGTATTATTAGGCATTCGGGACCAAATTCGTCCAGGGGTTAAGGAGGATCTACAGAGGTTAAAGAAATTAGGGGTAAAAAACCTGATTATGCTTTCAGGTGATAATCAAGGAACTGTTGGTATTGTTAGCCGTGAACTTGGGTTAACCCAAGCCCCTGGGAATATGTTACCTGAAGATAAATCCGCATATATAAAAAGATTAATAGATGAAGGTCACATCGTAGCCTTTGTTGGAGATGGTGTTAACGATAGTCCTTCTCTGGCTTTGGCCAATATAGGTATAGCCATGGGAGGAGGCACAGATGTAGCTATAGAAACATCTGATGCTGTTTTAATGAATTCAGATTTCGGCCGTTTACCCCATGCATTAGGCTTAACAAAAGCTACAGCCAGAAATATGAGACAAAATATAATTGTAGCTGTAGGTGTTGTATTGTTCTTACTAGCAGGAGTTTTATTTAGTGAGTGGGTAAATATGTCAATCGGTATGCTAGTGCATGAAGCTAGTATCTTGGCTGTTATTCTAAATGGTATGAGATTGTTAAACTATAAACTAAGATATTAAAGTAAAATGTGACCCATGTCAAAGTTTTATTAGGTAATATAGGTTAAAATGAAAGTATACATTATAATTATTCAATATTTATCATAAAAGAGTGTTTTTAGAGAATGTCATTGATACAGTATTCTTGAAAAGGAAATAATGATTAATGAAAGGAGTCTAGAATTATGAAGTCAGCAACTATCCAATTGGAAACCCTAACTTGTCCATCATGCATGCAAAAGATTGAAGGAGCATTGAAAAGTTTAGACGGTATTGACAAAGATACAATGAAGGTATTATTTAATTCAAGTAAAGTAAAGGTAAACTTTGATGAGGAAAAGCTTTCAATTGATGAAATAGAATCTGCAATTACTAAACTAGGCTATGAAGTCATAAAGACCAAGGTAAAGCAAGAGCTGATTAAGAGAATTAATTTATTAAAAAAGAATGCAAAAGTTAATTTTTAATGCAGTAGGATGGCATGAGGATTGGTCAGATGTCATGAAAAAAAGCAGGGATAAAACCCTGCTTTTTGTAAGCTATCTTTTAATACTGGTGCCGAAGGCGGGAGTCGAACCCGCACCTGGTGTGAGCCAGACTGGATTTTGAGTCCAGCGCGTCTGCCAGTTCCGCCACTTCGGCAAGTTATTTATCCAACATCTGATAACATAAAATATCATAGCATAACTTATTAAGAAAAGCAACTATTTTTTTATTTCTTGGTTTTTGGTTGTGAAGCCAGAAAAAACGAAGAATAAAAAGATAATGAGAGCCAGGCTGATGAAAAGTCTGGCTCTCATCGCATAAATATTTTATTGCCAGACCTACTATTACGTGCTATAATCTTTGCTGTAGTTGTGCTATTTTTTATGTAAACAGAAAGGTGATAATATGGATTTAATTACTCATGGAGTTGTAGGTTTGGCTCTCGGTAGTTTGGCCGGAGGGCCTGATATAATAAATAATCCTATAGCTATAGGTTCGCTTATAGGTTCTGTGATTCCAGATGGGGATATTATTTATCAATTGAAGGGCGATTATACCTATTTAAAGAATCATAGAGGCCCCTCTCATTCTATTGTGCTAGGTACAGTAATATCCTTGATTATATCAGGAATTCTGAGATGGATATTTACAGATTTTTCATTTTGGAGTATTTTTGCATGGACTTTTGGGGCTTATATGCTTCATATCGGTTTAGATATATTTAATTCCTATGGAGCTAATATTTTATGGCCCTTTAATAAGAAGAAGATAGGGTCAGGGTTACTATTAATATTTGATCCTGCCTTGCTAATATCATCTGTTGTTATAATTTTTGCCCATGATAAACATTTTGGATGGGTGATAGCAAGCATAGGCTTTTTTATTTTGTATCTCTGTTTTAGGTGGATGCTAAAGAGACAAGTTCATAAAATTTTAATGAAATATTTTGGACGCGAGAAAGATCAAAAAATAGTTGTTATGCCTTCAATGCTGAGATTATTTAAATGGGATTTTATACTATATCAGCGAAGAAGAACAATAACTGGTCGTGTAAATGTATTGAGAAGTGAAGTTGATGTTAGAAATTATCTAGAAAGAAGCTATGCATATCTAGATGATATGTTAATGAAAACTAATATAGGTAAATTCTTTAAAAATTTTTCCCCTCACTACCATGTAGAGTGGATTAAGGATGGACAGCTTCATAAAGCAATTATTACTGACCTGAGATATTATGTAAGAGGGAGCTATATGCATCATGCAATCGCACTGTTTGATGAAAAATTGAAACCTATATATGCAGCTTTTCAGCCCTATAGCAAGCAGAGAATTATAAATATTCCTGTCTAAATTTAAGGAATACTACAAAGGCGATGATATTCAATATCAT
>JAAYKZ010000346.1 GCA_012522165.1 Clostridiales bacterium | reverse complement strand
CCCTTATTATTAATAATAAAAATATATCCTTCCCTGTTTATGTTATTTGTATTAATTAGATTGGATAATACATGTTCCCTCATATTTACCACTAATGCACCCTGTAAAGCAGTAGTGTATGGAGTAAGGGGATAAATATAGGTTATAATACTGTTGGAAGCAAGATAGTCTATTAAACCACTATTGTAAGTAAGTTTATTATTATATGGCAATCGAGTATCTATCCAACCTAGGGGCAATCCCTTAGTTAGATAATCATTATAATATTTTAGCCACTGAGTATCCTTTAAATCAGCATTGGATACAAAACCTTGGTTGGAAGTAATGGAGTATCCTAGATCTTTTAGATATAAGTAGATAGATTCATATCTAGTATTAGTGTTAACCGCCTCTAATATAACATCCATTGCACCAGAAAATTTCATTAAGTCATTAGTTTCAAAAGTCTGTTTATTATCTCTATTATGGCTATTAACTTCACTAAGTGCATTTATTCTATTATTTGCTGAAAGACGGACTGCATCTTTGTGTATTGTATTTTTAAATTCCAATACTGCTGTCTCAGCCATTTTTAGTCTTCCTATACAGTTTTCACCAATTTCCTTTTCCGAGCTATTTAATACTGCATGATCATATACTACGATATAAATTATTGTTACTATAACCAATAAAACTGAAAAAGAAATAAATAATTTAATTGAAAAAGGATGATTTTTCATTTTATATCACAAATCCTCCTATTGACAATTTTATCATCCACCTCCTCTGTAGCTTTTATAAAATCAAAAACCAAATTATCACTTATACTTTTAATTTTGAAAACTCAAGGTGAAGGAGATGGTAATAGAATTAATGGGTTGTTCAACTTAATCTGATGATCGGTATTCTTTTGGCGACATGCCGATTATTTTCTTGAAGTTGCGATGAAAGGTCCTTAAGTTGTCATAACCACAATTGAGGGCAATTTCACCAATAGACAAAGTGCTATTATTTAAGAGATAACATGCTTGAGAAATCCGATAATTATTTAAGTATTCAGTAAAAGTCATATTCATCCGCTGGGAAAACAGTTTTGATAAATATTGATAATCATAGTTTAGACATTGGGCAACGGTTTTTAAAGAACATTCTTTAGAATAGTTTTGTTCAATAAATAGCAAAATTTTATAAAGAACCTTTGTTTGAGATGAGTGCCTGACTGGAACAAAAGACTTCTGATCTATCAATTTATGGCATATATCATAAAGAAAACTTTTTTGACTATAGATAGAACTTAGATTATCTAAATCCAGATTCATTTCTAGATGTAATACATTATTATCGGGAATAAAGCCTTTGTAATTTCTATAAAAATATCCTATTAATTCAGGTGAAAACAATATAACTGTAATCTCTGAACAATCAATAGTTTTAAAAGCATGGATTTGATTTGTAAAAACAAATGCTAAATCGTTTTGGTTCAAAAGGTACTCATTTTCGTCAACATATATAGATAATTGACCTTTATTAATATATATTAGTTCATAAGCACGATGAAAATGAAATGGAAACTGGTAATTTTTAAGGGAAAAAAAATGAAATAGCTCCTTGTCGTCTACCCCATGTTTCTCAAAGAATACCATAATTATTTCCTTCCTGCTGAAACTAGTATAGTCTAAAATGTTACTACATTTTACACAGAGACCATAATTATTACTTATACAATAAAAGAGAGCTAATCCGTGTAATAATTATTCATTTTTTAAAAATTTTGAAATTAATACGAAATAATATCTATAGCAGTATCATAATTATAACATTAGCCCATACTGAAGTCAATTTCGTCCTTCAGGGGAGCACTAAATTAAGGCTCCCCAAGGGGAGCCATTGCTCTAAGGATAGTCCTGTAAACTCAAGAATTTCATCATCTATATCACCTTTGCCCTATGCCAAAATATTCATAACCTATCTCCTTATTTTTCTATCCAATTGGTATGAAAATCTCCTTCCCTGTCTATGCGCTTGTAGGTATGAGCTCCAAAATAATCCCTTTGGGCCTGAACTAAGTTGGCAGATAGCCTTTCTCTTCTATAACCATCATAATAGGCCAAGGCCGAACTGAGAGAGGATACAGGAATTCCATTATTAATGGCTAAGCTTATCACCCGCCTCCACCCATCCTGGGCTCTACCTAGAACATCTTTAAAGTAAGGATCAAGCATCAAATTTTTCAGGTTTGGATTCCTGTCATAGGCTTCTTTTATTTTATTTAGAAATTGAGCACGAATGATACATCCTTCCCTCCACAATAGGGCAATATCCCCCAAGTTTAGATTCCATTTATAAGATTTAGAGGCCTGATCTAATAGTTGAAATCCTTGAGCATAGGAACAAATCTTAGATGCGTATAAAGCGTCTCCTATATCCCGTATTAACTGCTCTCTCTCTTCTGAAGTTCCTTGAAATTTGGGTTCTGGTCCCTTTAAAATCCTGGAAGCCTCTGCCCGCTCCTCCTTAATGGCTGATAAATATCTAGCAAAGACTGCATCCACTATGGTAGGGGCAACTACTCCTAATTCTAGAGCTTCCTGAGATGTCCACTTACCTGTTCCCTTATTTTCAGCACTGTCTAGTATGAGATCAATCAAGGGAAGACCTGTCTCCTTATCCACTCTGCCCAATATATCTGCCGTAATTTCAATTAGATACGAATTTAGTTCTCCTTCATTCCACTCCTGAAAGACCTGCTGAATTTCACTTGCTGACATGCCTAATAATTCTTTCATTAAAAAATAAGCTTCGCTTATTAGTTGCATATCCCCATATTCGATACCATTGTGGACCATCTTTACATAATGCCCAGCCCCATCAGGTCCAATGTAGTCGCAGCAAGGAATATTGCCATTAACCTTGGCTGAAACGTCAATGAGAATATGCTTAACCTGCTCCCAAGCCTCTTTGTTTCCACCGGGCATAATGCTAGGCCCTTTAAGTGCGCCTTCCTCTCCTCCTGAGATTCCAACTCCCAGGTAGAAAATACCTTTCTGCTCTAGTTCTTTTGCTCTTCTAATAGTATCCTTAAAAAAGGAATTCCCACCATCGATAATAATATCCCCTTCATTTAACAGTGGTAATAGACTATTGATAATGGCATCCACTGGATAACCAGCCTTTACCATAAGCATAATCCTTCTTGGCTTCTCTAAAGACTCTACTAGCTCCTCTAAGGAATATGACGGAACAATGTTTTCCTTACTCTTAGCTGCTCCTTCCATAAACCTTTCGGTAACTTCCTTGGTGCGGTTATATACCGAAACCCTGTATCCATTACTTTCCATGTTCAGAACTAAATTCTGTCCCATAACCGCTAGTCCAATTAAACCAATATCTGACTTCATTAGCTTTTCCTCCTTAATATATGTATATCAAACTAGAGATTAGGTTTAATACTGAGTATCAGTTTTAAAAATATAATACCCTATATTAAGATTAGAATAACTTATTTTTTATATGAAAGCAAACAAATAGCATGCACACTAGATAAACCAAAAATAAAATCAAAATGGCTATTGAAAAGCTAACCTTCAATAGCCATTTTGATTTATATCATTAGCTAGCACATGGAGATAAAGTTATCATATTAATATTATGTGTATGGATTATAGTTTTCCTACTAAATCTAGGCTAGGCTTTAGGGTCTCAGCACCTGGACGCCATTTAGCAGGACATACCTGATCACCGTTTTGCGCTACGAATTGAGCAGCGTGAACCTTTCGTAGTAATTCAGCAGCTTCTCTGCCTATGCTATTATCATTAACTTCATAGGCTACAATCTTTCCTTCAGGGTTGATTACAAAGCTACCCCTTAATGCCACTCCTTCTTCTTCGATATATACTCCAAAGTCCCTGCAAAGTTGTCCAGTAGGATCTGCCAACATAGGGAACTTAATTCTCCTTATGGTCTCAGATGCATCATGCCAAGCCTTGTGAACATAATGGGTATCAGTGGATACAGAATATACTTCTACCCCAGCCTTTTGAAACTCCTCATAATGATCTGCCAAATCAGCTAATTCTGTAGGGCATACAAAAGTAAAGTCAGCAGGATAAAACACAAAGACAGACCATTTACCAAGCAAGTCCTCCTTGCTTACATCCTTAAATTCCCCGTTGACATATGCTTTAACAGTAAAATCTGTGATTTCTTTACCAATAAGCGCCATATAACTTTCCTCCTTATGTATTTTTTATCCGGTTAAACCGGTAAAGTACACTGTCCTTACTGCTTCCTACAATTAGAGCAAACGCCTTGAAAAAGCATTGTCCTTTCTTCTATATAAACTCCTGTAGATTCTTGTAAAAATCTATCAATTTTCTTAAGAACATCTTCTAGTTTCTCACTTTCAGCATCAAAGACCTTACCACATTTTGTACATGTAACATGTAAATGCTCATGTGCATTTATATCGAAACGGTCAGGGGAATCGCCTGAAGGAATTCTTAATATTTCACCAGCCTCTGCCATAAGGCCTAAATTCCTGTAAACAGTTCCCAAACTAATATTTGGATAGCTTTCCCTTATATATTCGTACACCTCTGATGCTGTGGGATGATCTAGCTGTTTCAAAGCATTTTCGATCATCATTTTCTGTGCACTATACCGTTTGCTCATAATAATAACTCCTATCTATTAGTAATGGTTACTATTATTATAAACAATCCTACCTAAATG
>JAAYKZ010000345.1 GCA_012522165.1 Clostridiales bacterium | reverse complement strand
TATGTTTGGCTTAAGATATTGAATTAGCCCAGTAGGTTAATTTGCGATAGAAGAATATTATGATTAATTTACAAGAAAGGAAGACTTTTGTCAGTGGAATTACCAGAGGAATTAAGATATGCTATAGGCTTATGTAATCCCATTGTGTGGAATCTTCGCTTTTCGGAATTGGGTATGCAGCCTTTCATGTTCTTAAGAGCGCAGGTTAAATTGGTCTGGCAATGCCCTTTTAGAACTGGAACATTGATAAGATAATCTATATCATTCATTTTACTGCAAATATTTAGCTTCAAGCCGTCTACATTGCATTCCTCATAGCTATCCTTTTGTAGATCTATAAGAGGAACATTATATTTTTTTGATATATCTTCATATCCACAGGCCTTAAAAGCCCTTGAAGTTCTTTCTCCTATCCAAGATCCCTCTAAAATACATATGTTCATATAGCCTCTAGATTGAAAATATTCTATAATTCCCTCAACTAATTCAGGAGAAGTGGTGGCTCCACTAGTAGAAGGCTTTGCCACTACTAAATTAGGCTTAATACCAATTTTTGCTTCAGTACTTAGTCCTCGTTCTGGTTTCACTTTTTCCAATACCTCTAAAACCATAGTTTTTGGATTATCGCCGTAAATAACGTGGATATTTTTTTGACTCATATAATCATACCCTCCCCTTTTTTCTATTTTTTATGGCTTTCTAAAGAACTTTATTAGAGTATATAATGATCAATTAGGTCAGGTCAAATTTTTAATGTTCTAAACTGTCTCATTCCCCATATAATTGTTCCTATAATAAATCCCCCTAGTGATGGAATAATCCATCCAAAGCCATAGTCAAATCCCGGCAAATACATATGGGCAAAGTCAATCATCTTACTTACAATTGCAGTCTCTTTTATAGTCTCGGGTAATGCATTGCAAAAATCGAAATAAGCTGCAATCATTGTTAATATGGTTGTCCACCTATATATGTCTCTTTGTTTTTTAATAATTGGTGCCAATAATGATAAAAAAATTAAAGTAATGGCTAGGGGATACAAAAACATGAGTACCAGCACTGATAGCTGGATAATTTTATTTAATCCAAAATTAGCGATAACAAAGGAAAAAGCAGTAAATAAAATAGCGTATTTATTATATGATATTGAATTTGGAAACATTTCGCTAAACATTTGGGAACAAGAGGTAATTAAACCGATAGCTGTTTTAAGGCAAGCAACAGTTACAATAGCAGCCAGCAGCAGTTTACCTGCAAATCCAAAATAATGCTCACTAACCATGGACATTATTTTACCACCATTATTAGCACTACCTACGCTACCCATGCTGGTAGCCCCCATATAGGCCAGTGATGCATAAATAAGGCTCATTCCAGCAACACATATTAATCCGGACTTGCATACTTCAATAGCTTTTCTATTTGGATCCTTTACACCTAATTTCTCAATGTTTGAAATAATAACAATTGCAAATGCAAGGGAAGCTAAAGCATCCATGGTATGGTACCCTTCTAATATTCCTGTAAACAATGGTTTATCAATATAGTTTGCTTGGGCTGAGTATAGGCTGGCTTTACCCATAGGCTTTACAAAGGTTGCAATTATTAATATTGATAATAAAACCAAAAAAGCGGGAGTAAGATATTTACCTACCCAATCTAGTATTCTACCTGGCCGTAGTGAAAAATAAAGTGTTATAGCAAAGAAGATTAAGGAAAATATAAATAGTCCAAATTGCATATATTTCTCTGAAATAAAAGGGTTTAAGCCTACTTCAAAGGCAACCGTAGCCGTACGGGGGATGGCAAATAAAGGTCCAATGGTTAGATACAGCATACAGGTAAATAAAATTGAATATGTTCTATTTACAGACTTTGCCAGATCATATAAGCTTTCACTTTGAGCTAGGGCAGTTGCAATAACCCCTAAAAGCGGAAAACCAACTCCAGTAATTAAGAATCCTATTGTTGCTTGAAATGTATTCTTGCCTGCCAATTGTCCCATTTGTACAGGAAATATCAAATTTCCTGCCCCGAAAAATAGTCCAAATAATAATGCTCCTATTAATACATTTGATTGAAAATCAAGTTTTTCTTTCATTGCTAGATCTCCTTACATTATTAAATCTAAAAACCAGAAAAGCGATGATGCTTTTCTGGCTACTATAAATTAGCACCATTATGAGTTTATTTGTCATCGCCAAATAAGGCATTCACAAAATCTTCAGGTACAAAGGGCTGTAAATCATTAACTTGCTCACCAACACCTATAAAGCGTATAGGCACATCCAATTCAGATTTTACCGCTATTATGATACCGCCCTTGGCAGTACCGTCCAGTTTGGTGAGAACAATGCCTGTAACTCCCACCGCTTCTTTGAATAATTTAGCCTGAGCTACAGCATTTTGGCCAGTGGTGGCGTCCAATACTAGTAACACCTCTTTATGTGCCTCTGGATATTCTCTATCTATAACCCTATTTATTTTCTCAAGCTCCATCATTAAATTTTTTTTGCTGTGCAATCTACCTGCAGTATCACATAATAAAATATCAATATTCCTAGACCGGGCTGCTTGTACAGCATCAAATATAACTGCTGCTGGATCAGATCCTTCCTTTTGGGAAATAACCTGTACTCCTGTTCGCTCTCCCCATATCTTCAATTGATCTGCTGCAGCAGCACGGAAGGTATCCCCCGCCGCCATTAAGACACTTTTACCTTGATTTTTGTATAAATTTGCAAGTTTTCCTATGGTTGTGGTCTTACCGACTCCATTAACTCCTACAACCAAAAAAACTGAAGGGGTTTTTATATCATAATCTTCTTCACTAGCCAATATGGTAGTAATTTTTTCTTTTAATAAATTTCTAATTTTTTCAGCATCACCTATCTTCTTTTCCTTTACTTGATCCCGCAGTTCATCCACAATCTCCATGGTTGTATTGACGCCCACATCTGCAGTGATAAGAATCTCTTCCAACTCATCAAAAAAATCATCATCTATTTCACGATAATACTTAATAAGTTCATCTACCCTCTCAGTGAACCCTTGTCTGGCCTTATCTAAGCCTTCCTTTAGCCTTGAAAAGAAACCTTTCTTTCTGTCCTTTTTGTTTTCCATATTCCTTTGTTCTCTTCCTTTCTGTATAATATATGGTTAATATTAACATTTAACTTGCAATTTCATCCTCTAATCTAACGGATACCATTCTTGAAACGCCCTTTTCTTCCATGGCTACTCCATATAGAACATCACTATTTTCCATAGTCCCTCTTCTATGGGTTATCAGGACAAATTGGGTTTTCTCGCTAAACTTTCTTAAATACTGTCCAAAACTCTGAACATTGCTCTCGTCTAAGGCGGCATCAATCTCATCTAGCACACAAAAAGGTGCTGGCTTGTGCTCCAGTATAGCAAATAAAATGGAAATGGCAGTAAGGGTCTTTTCTCCACCTGACAATAGGGAAATACTTTGGAGTTTTTTGCCTGGTGGTTGAGCTACTATTTCAATCCCTGAAGTAAGTACATTGCCAGTGTCCTCCAGCACAAGCTCTGCTCTGCCTCCTCCAAATAGTTGGCAAAAGACTCGACTAAAATGTTTGTTGATAATGTTAAATTCCTCTTTAAACTTTTTTTCCATGGTTAAAGTAATATCCTTTATTATACCCTGTAGATTTTCCTTTGCCTTGACTAAATCGTCTTTTTGCTTAGTGAGAAAATCATATCTCTCTTTTACCTGCTTGTATTCTTCTATAGCGTTTATATTAATATTTCCAAGTTCATTGATCCTTTGCTTTATTTTTTGAATCTCTTTTCTAATTTGAGAAATAGTTAGATTCTCATCCCTATATTTTAAAGCCTGGGCATAAGATACTTCATATTCATCCCATATATTGTTCTGAATGTTTTCTATTTCCACCTCTGCCCTAGACAACTGTACATCCATGCTGTGTTTTTGAGTTCTTATATCTTCTATAACTGCAGTCAATTCTTTTATCCTTCTATCAATGATGGTTATTTTATTAGATAACTTCTCTTTAACAGACTGCTTTTCATCTAGCAATGCTTCTTTTTCTCTTGCTTTGATCTCTAAGTTTTCTATTTTTATTTTAGACCCTGTAATTTCCTCTTTATATTTTTGAGCAGATTTAGAATTCTCTTGTATCTGGATGGACTTACTTTCTATATTTTTACCATGATGCACTATATCCCTATCTAGCTGATCTAGTTTTTCTTCTAATGAGGTAATCTCATGTTCTAGACCGGCTATTTTAATTTTTATGTTTGTAATTTCCTGATCAACAGATGCTTTTTCTCTATTGATGCTTTCAATGGAAGAGTCAGTATTGTCTACTAGAGTTTGAGCATTTTTATTTTGAATTTCAAGTTTGGCGATTATATTTTCCTGCTCTTTAATGGATTGGACCAATGCTTCTATTTCTTGATCCGACTTTATTCTGGCTTGCTCAAGTCTTTGGGTTTCCATGTCTCCTTTTTCTATCTGTGTACGGATTGCCTCGAGGTGTTCCTTTTGAGCAGTTATTTTAATTTCCAATTCATGAATTTCATTGGATAGCCTTCTCCTCGCCTCTCTTATTTGGGTATATTCTTCCATTTGAACTTTTCTTTTTTCAATGCCAACTTTCATCTTGTCAGTAAGCTTGGCAATGCTTCCCTTTATTTCATCTATTTCTCTGCTGCGTCCAATAATTCCTGTGCTTCTTTTACTTAAGCTGCCTCCTGTCATAGAACCACCAGAATTTATAACATCGCCCTCTAGGGTAACAATCCTAAAGGAATAGGAGAATTTCCTAGCTATTTCTATAGCCTGATCTAGATTTTCTGTAATAACTACCCTACCTAATAGATTGTTGAATATCTCTTTGTATTTATCATCAAATTTTATCAGATCTACTCCTCTTCCCAGGCATCCTTCCATAGATAGAACTGCCTTCTCGTGATTGTAAAGATCCCTACCTTTGATTGAGGATATGGGTAAAAAGGTAGCTCTCCCCAGATTTCTCTGCCTTAAAAATTCTATTATATACTTAGCATCATGTTCATTGTAGGTTACTATATGTTGAAGACTTGAACCTAAAGCTGTTTCTATAGCCACCTCATATTTCTTAGGCACCTCTATAAGCTCTGCAACTACACCACATACGCGTTCCTTTATGGAGGAATTGTTTCGACATGCCAATAAAATATTCTTCACGCTCTTCTGATAGCCTTCATAGGCATTGGACATCTCTACTAATAGGTTTAACCTTGACTTCATTCCTTCAAGTTGCTGATTTTGTTGCTGAAGCTTATAGTCCAAATCCTTAAGCCCTTGTTCCAGGGATACCATTTCCTGTTCTAGGATAGTCTTTTCTTGACTTTTTTCTAATATCTTTTGGCTAATATTTTTAATGCTCTCAGTTATATTTTCATATTCATAAACAATATTTATTTTAGTTTGCTTTAATTCTTCCAACTGCTGGTCAGCTTGTCGCTTTTGTTCTTCAAGATTACTTTTTAAAGTTTGGAACTTAGTTATACTATTTTGAGCTTCAGAAAGAGCCTTCCATATCTCCATCACCCTATCCTTTTTCTGCTGCGCTTCCAGCTGGCTAGCTGATAGCTGCTTATGTATTTCTTTAAGCTTAGTTTCTAACTCAGCAGACTTAGAAAGAGAAATATTTAGATGTTCTTTTTTTTCATTTAACTTTTCAAGAACATTAGACTTTTCCTTTTCCTTACTAGCAATTGCCTCTCTTTCCCATTCCAGCTCTTGTTCCAGCCTGACTTTTTCTCTATCTAGCTGTTCAATTCTTTCCTGGATAACTTGTATGGTGCCTTTTAGTTTTTCAATTTCATTCAATGTCCCATATCTATTATCCCGAATAGATTGAATTTCATTATCTAATTGAATTAACTGTTCATTTATTTCATTGCCCTTAGCCTCTTGTTCGATAATGCTTTGCCTATGGTTTTTAATGTCTTGTTCTAATAGGGCAACACTTTCCCTTATCTTATCTATCTTTTTCTTATGACTATCATAATCAACAATAAATCTATTAAGTTCATAAATTTTCAGCTTGTCCCGTAAATTCAAATATTCTTTAGCTATCCTACTCTGTTCTTCTAAAGGTCCCAGTTGATTTTCTATTTCCCTTAAAATATCCTCTACACGTACCATATTTTCATGTGTATTCTCAAGTTTTCTCTCTGCTTCCTGTTTTCTAGTCTTGTATTTAACTATACCTGCAGCTTCTTCAAAGACTAGCCGCCTGTTTTCAGGTTGGGTGCTTAATATCTCCTCAATTCTGCCTTGTCCTATTATAGAATAACCTTCTTTGCCTACACCAGTATCCATAAATAGCTCTATAATATCTTTTAGTCTACATGAAGATCGATTTATGTAATATTCACTTTCACCTGACCTAAAAAGCCTTCTAGTTATAGTTACCTCAGTGAAGTCTACTGGCAGAGTATGACCTGAGTTATCAAGGGTTAAGGATACTTCCGCAAAACCTAAGGGCTTTCGCTGTTGAGTGCCGGAAAATATTATATCTTCCATTTTACTGCCCCTTAGAGATTTGGCACTCTGCTCACCTAAAACCCATCTTATAGCATCAGCTACATTGCTTTTACCACTACCATTAGGCCCAACTATAGCGGTTATACCTTTATCAAACTCTATTTCAATCCTATCAGCAAAGGATTTAAAGCCATACATTTCAAGTTTCTTTAATAGCAACTTTATACACCTCTTGTTTTAATCAACCAAGCATATTATATTGCAAGTTTGACTGATTCTTATCTGTATACTCCAATCATACTTGTCAATTTTAACATAAAATGTCTCTAACATCTAGTTCCATATTTCTTTGAGAATTCCTTCATATCTTCGTGCAATATATGTTTTTCTACTTTCTTGTATTATATTTCCATCCATAATAACGACCATTTCTTGCTCATCAATATCTTTATTGGGCTTAATTGATATTTCATAATCTAGAAATTGGTGGCGTAAGAATTTTATATTAATCTTCTTCTGTCCTATAGCTTGAGATAGGCGTGAAGGATGAACTTGAAAGGTTATACTTTTATCTGGTATATCTATCTTTGAATCTAGTATCCTTTGTAAAATATCCTTCATCCAAGATCTATATATAGCGCTTTCTACCATTTCTCCAAAGGCAGGATGATAGGGGCCTGCCACAAGATCTTGACCTTTATCAAATCCTTCTTGGGATTGTAAGCCAATTCGGATTATATCTATATCATGATACTCAAAAATAGATTTGATATCCTTAACCCATTCCACAGCTTCTTCTATTGTTAAGGGCCTATATTGCCCCTTATAAAAAAGTTCTTCCAGGCTAGAACCTTTGACAACTAAGGTAGGATATATCCTGACAAAGTCAGGTTTTATTTTCGCAAAATCCAAAGCTGTATTAATGGATTTTAGACGTGTATCATAAGGAAGACCAATCATCATCTGGTATCCTATTTTAAAAGGATAATTTCTTAAATTCAAAAGGTCAGGTAAAATTTTTTCATATGTATACCCACGTTCGCTGGCTTCTAAAACATGGGAATTAGTAGATTGGATTCCTAGCTCAATAGTTGTTAGACCGTTCTTTAGAAGATTTTCCAATATAGGATCTGAAATGTAGTCCGGTCGTGTAGAAATCCTTATACCATCAACCATTCCAGCTTTTAAGTAGGGGTGGGCTAATCCTAAAATAGTGTTTTGCAGCTCAATAGAAAGACAAGTAAAACTGCCCCCGAAAAAAGCAATTTCCTTGTATCCTTCCCTCTTTACAGCTGTACCCATAATTGTTTGAATTTGATTTTTTATATCCTCTATAAGATTGTTTATAGATCTTCCGGTTATGCTTCGCTGGTTGCAAAAAGCACATTGATGAGGGCATCCTATCATAGGAACAAATACAGGATATATTATTACATCTTTACCCATGGATTTTCTTTAAGGCCTCCTTGGCAGCTTGTTGTTCGGCTTCTTTCTTACTCTTACCTTTGCCTGTCCCTATAACTTGACCATTATGATGTACCTCTACAACAAACTCTTTATTATGATCAGGACCCTTCTCTTCAATAACGTGGTAGTTTATTCCCTTATCACTATTTTTCTGTAAGATTTCCTGTAGTTGGGTTTTGTAATCTTGAAACCCTTTACCCTCAAAACTCTTTTTGATAATTGGAGTAAATAAATGTATTATTAGCTCACTAGCTTTACTTATACCAGCTTCAAGATAAACAGCACCTATAATAGCTTCTACTGCATCAGCTAATATAGAGTCTCGATTTCTACCTCCTGTATTGGCTTCACCCTTACCTAAATAAAGAAACTCTCCCAGCTCAATACTTCGTGCTATCTCCGCTAAAGACCCTTCCGATACTATGCTAGCCCTTATCTTTGTTAGATCTCCTTCTTTGTATTGCTCAAACATTCCATAAAGATAATCAGCTATAACCAACTCTAGTACCGAATCTCCTAAAAACTCTAGCCTTTCATTATCAGAAATACCATGCCGATTTTCATTCGCGTAAGAGCTATGAGTTAATGCTGTGATCAACAAATTGGTGTCTTTAAAAATGTATCCTATTCTTCTCTCTAATTCATCTATATTGTATTTTGAAATGTTGGTCATCAATCTTCTCCTTTAACGCAATGCATGTCTCTTAAAATCTATTATATTATAAGATTTTCCACCTTAAGGTGCAACCATACAAAATAATTAATTGTAGTTATTCTATGATAATGTCATATTGAATTTATTCTGATAAAATGTCATGTATG
>JAAYKZ010000344.1 GCA_012522165.1 Clostridiales bacterium | reverse complement strand
TTCGTCCTGTCTATTTATCAGCTGATCAGTTCCTTCCCCTGGTATGCGGCATATATACTTTTTCCCATTTACGCGGAAAAGGAAAGATTTATTGGTCATACCTAGTTTCAATGGTTCTATATCTTTAATCTCACTCTCCGGAATATGAAAATTAGATGATATAATAGACATAATCTTACTATTGGAACGGTCTCTATAAGTATGATCGAATTCCCTTAGCTCCTCTAGATTTTCAAACTCATATACTGTATCACTAGGTTGGGGATTAATGTAGATAACCAAATCATTTAAATTATCCTTTAATACGTCTTCCCAATAAAAATCATCTGTACCTGGTTGATGATAAGCTTTTTCAATGAGAGGAACAAACTTCTCCGAAAACTCTCTAGAAAAAAATACAGGACCATACATGTGCCACTGGTTGTAGCCACCAATCTGAACTTCTTTAATCCGACCTTGCCTATCGGTGATAAGGCACCATTCATCGGTTTCCCCTTCAGATTTTACTGCACAGTACCAACTTTCAAATTCATAAGTATTATAGAGATTTTTTGTCATATAGTTGTCACTAGATAAAATGTAAGTATTCTTCAACAAATGACGTACATGGTACAAAGTAGATAAATTATTTTTAGTGTTGTACTCAGGGTTGTAAACTAACTTTACACCGTATTTATCAATCAGGTACTCAAACTTCTCCTTTAAGTATCCCACAACTATAGTAATATCTTTTATAGATACTTCATGTAATTGCTTGATCTGCCGCTCAATCATCCTCTCCCCAAAAACCTCAAGTAGTCCTTTAGGCGTCTCATAGGTAAGAGGTACAAAACGCGATCCGAAACCTGCAGCCAAAATAATAGCATTATCTACTCTATATTTTTCCAGTTCTTCACAGGCTTTTTGTGTTAAATTGTAGTTGTTATTTACAACCTCTATAAATTTATCTTTAATTAAGGAATTCAGAAGTCTGTTGGTTTTACCAAGAGAGAATCCACACGCTTCCGCAATTTCTCTCTGGGTAGAAAAAGTGGTTTTCTTTAGCTCTCTTAATAATTTTAAACATTCTTTGTTCATTTTTTCCTCCATCCTTTATGGATATTATAATATTCAACTTTTATCTATGTTCATTTTATCCAAGTTTGGCGCATTATATGAACATTATACAATAAAAAAAGTCTTCTTTCAAGAAAAAAATTGACTTTCTGAAAGAAGACTTTCGTGCTTGTATCAATTCTTAATTTTATCTAATTTATCTATACTTCAAATTCCAATTCCACAATTCTATGATTGGACACTCTTTCCTCTTCAGGTGGAAGTTGCATATAATCACCATATGTGGCAGTCAAATAAGTATCCCAGTCTTTAACTGCCAACACTTCATATCCCTCAAAGGTAATTCTTTGTGTCTCCTTAAAAATATCTACAGGCATAGTATTCATATTTTCGAATCCATATGAAGGAAATAAATAGTAATCTCCATATGTTAACTTATTTCCTTTCTTATTATTCCTGACTTTCACATATGTCTCTAATCTATTCAGATTTTGCGTGCCAATACATTTAGCTAAGGGAAACATAATATACTTAATCAGTCTACTGGTGCGGCTCCTGGTATTTTTTATCCATAAAATATTGGACGAGTTTTTCACTTTATATATCGTTGATACTAAGAAATTATCTATTTTCCTTCTAAATCTATTATCAGATATAGCATCTATAGGGAAAATATCGATATAAATACCATTTTTGGACTTTTGATTTCGAGTATCACGTTCTATCAATTTAGTTGATAAATTTATAATTTTTGCGAAATTATGGATGTACTCTTTATCACTTTCATAGGTTTGGATAAATAGATTGTCAGGCAATAATTTTTGACCTTCTGCTATAAATTTCTCATAGTCTTCGCGCAGCATGGCAACATCAATATCATCATCCCATGGTATAAATCCCTTATGTCTTACTGCGCCAATCAAGGTGCCCCCACATATACTATAATTCAAACCAAGTTTGCTACACACTTTATCAAATTCTAGTAATATTTTCAACTCTATCTCTTGTAATCGTTTTAGGTCATCACCTTTTATGTCTAATACCAACCTATTGTACCTCCCTTATTACAAAAAGCAAAACTTCCATCCCAGTTCTCTTACAGTTTTAAGTTAGATTCTTTTTACTGTTTTTTATAAATTTCCCAACAATTATTCTGCAGACTAAAATCTTCACTGCTCGTCCGTATTCTTCATGCTCTTAACTAAATTAATAATTGTCTTAACTTCGTCTATCTTCATTATGAATACCAATACAAAGTATACCAATACTCCCAAACCTATAGAACAAACTAATGAGATATTCATGGACAAATATTCTTGTAATTGATTAAATGTTATCATAGTAATTATACCCATGACAGCTGCAGCAAAAATAATCTTTATCAATGATCTTAGCATTTTCCTAAGGCCTAAAGCCCCTATTTTCTTTCTCAAGCTAAAAATCAGCAATATTACACAAATTATAGCTGATATACTTGTACCTAAAGCTAATCCACCTATTCCAATATACCTGGATAATACAATGTTTAAGACTATATTTAATAACACTGAAATAGTAGCATTTATCATAGGGGTTCTGGTATCTTTAATAGAATAAAAAGCTTTAGATAAAATATTTCTCAATCCAAAGGCATATGTGCCAAACGAATAACAGAGAAATGCTGCCGAGGTCATTTCTATAGCCTGAGAATCAAAGGCACCTCTTCCAAACAGCATTATAACTATAGGCTTTGCATATAGGGCAGTGCCTAATGATGCAGGAATTAAAAGCAGGCTTAGCATATTAATGGATTCACGCACAGAATCCTTTAATCCATCTATATCATTTTCAGCAGCTCTTTTTGATATTATAGGATAAATTACTGTTGATATTGAATTAACAAATATTGCAAAGATGGATCCATTTAGCCTGGATGCATAATTTAGTGCAGATATTCCACCTACCGCAATGTTAGAGGCCAATGTCCGATCTATTAATACATTTATTTGATCTACTGATCCCCCTACGATAACTGGCAATGCCATTATCATCATTTTTTTTATATTTTCATCCCTTATATCCAACATTGGCCTGTATCTCAAGCCATTCTTTCGCGCTGAAGGATAAAGGACTATAAACTGAGATGTCAAAGCTATTAGGGCTCCTATGGGAAGCGTAATCATCCCAAGCTGAACACTCAATAAAATAGATGATATAATAATTGCATTGTGAAAAAACACTGGTAGCTCAGGAACTACATAATTACCTTGTAATCTAATAAAACCACCATAGATATAGACTAAAGCAGTAAAATATATACCCCAGATAGTAAACTTAGTAAATCTTACAGCTAATTCTAATGTGTCTCCCGTAAAACCTGATGCAAACAACTTTACCAGAAGCTCTGTAAAGGTAAAACCAAATATAGCTATAATTGTACAAATTATCAGAACAGCATTTGTGAGGTTATTTGTAAACCTATCAGCCTTCTTCTTACCATGATCCTGTTTTATTTGGCTATATATGGGTACATATCCCGTATATAAGCTTGTTCCTACGAGAGAAAAGATTACATTTGGTATCGTAAGGGATATTAGGTAAGCATCGCTAATATTAGATGCTCCATAAAAGTAAGATAGTATTAGTTCCCGAACAAAACCAACAATCTTTGAAATTATTGCTAGTATCATTAATAAAACAGCTGTTTTTCCCACTTTCTTTCATCCGCCTATCCTGTATAGTATATAGGTATTATTTCCCAATCCTTATGGGTTTCATAAGTCTGTAGATGATATGGTCAGTTTCTGTTGTATTTTCCTGAATAACGTACATAGTATATACCAAATATAACATAAATGCACAGCTTGATAAATCAACACTGTATAACACCCCAGACTCACACATAT
>JAAYKZ010000003.1 GCA_012522165.1 Clostridiales bacterium | reverse complement strand
GGTTTAATAGGATCATAGCCATCCGTTTCATGGAGGTAAACAACTATCTTCCCGATAGGCTGAGGATATTATCCTCAGGAAGGGAAGGAGTGAGGGAACCTGAAATTGTCACCTATTATTATGATACTAGCTTAAACTTTACTAATGAAGAGCTAGAACAATTAGAGGAATGGAAAAACCATGGTAGTGCCGTATCTATGGATGCTATGTTCCGTCTATTATTTATAAAACAATGTAATGCATTAAACGAAAACTTACCAGAGCTATTTGAAAAGACCCATGACTATGCGGAGTTATTGCTCACTATTTCCTATAATGATCCTGATGGTGTAGTATATAAACTGATTCACGATATAAAAGAGGAATATTTTGATGTGGAATCCCAAGGAGGAAATGGACAGGTAGAGATTATAGGCTGGCTATACCAATTCTATAATACAGAGTCCAGAGACGAAGTTATAAATATAGTATCTAAAAAAGCTGTGAAAAAGCAACATATTCCTGCCGCAACGCAATTATTTACTACTGATTGGGTTGTCCGATATATGGTGGACAATTCCCTGGGCATATATTGGTTAGAAAGAAATCCTGACAGCAGCATTAAAGATTCCTTGGAATACTTAATGCCTGGAGAAATTCCTACAGTAGATGAAAAAATCTCCCCTGAAGATATAAAGGTGTTTGACAATGCCATGGGAAGTGGGCATTGTTTGTGTTATGCATTTGATGTATTACTTAAGATATATGAATCAGAAGGATATACTGCCAGGGAAGCAGCAAGATTGATTGTAGAAAAAAATCTTTATGGACTGGATATTGATAAAAGGGCGTATCAATTAGCTTATTTTGCTATAATGATGAAGGCAAGGCAGTATGATAGAAGAGCTTTGAATGGCAAGCTAAAGAATAATCTGGGACACTTTGAGGATTCTACTAATATTGATGTGGAACACTTAAATTATTTAGGTTTAAATATGGACAAGGATGACAGGGAAAAAGCTATAGAAGACATAAAACACTTAATTGAAACCTTTGAAAATGCTGAAGAAATAGGCTCTATTATGTGCCTGGATGATTTTGACGAGGAATTAATTTTACAGTTTATTAATGATTATGATGAACAAGGTCAAATTACAATAGGAGAATTAAATATACAAAAGACTCAAGAACAGTTAAGAAAACTAGTTAAGATATCAGCCATGCTAACTGAGAAATACGATATAATGGTAACTAATCCTCCTTATTTGAATAAGTTTGACAAAAATCTTAAAAAGTATGTGCGGGATAATTATAGCCCTTATAAGGGAGATTTGTTCTCTGTATTTATATACAACAATATAGAAATGTGCAAAAAAGGTGGCTATTCAGCATATATGACACCTTTTGTTTGGATGTTTATTAAGACCTATGAGAAACTTAGGGAATATATTATAGAAAATAAACATATTTCTAGCTTGATACAAATGGAGTACTCTGCTTTTGAAGAAGCTACGGTACCTATATGTACCTTTGTATTACAAAATAGTAAATCTAAAGGGAAGGGTAAGTACATTAAGCTGTCGGATTTTCCAGGGGGAATGGAGGTACAGAGGGTAAAAACCCTAGAAGCCATTAAAGATCCTCAATGTGGATACTATTATGAAACTGATCAATATAATTTTACCAAGATACCAGGGATGCCAATAGCCTATTGGGTTGGACAAGATTTTATAGCCAACTTTGATAAAGGAATAAAGATAGAAGAGATAAGTGATTATACAGGGTCACAAAATAAAACAGCCGATAATAATAAATATCTAAGATTCTTCTGGGAAGTAAAGAAATGGGATATAGGGCAAAATAAAAATTGGATATTCTATGCTAAGGGAGGAGACTTTAGAAAATATTATGGTAACCTATCCCTTATTATTGATTGGTCCAATGAAGCAAGACATTTTTACAAAACCAATCCAACCTCAAACTTGCTTGCTCCAAGGTATTGGTATAGGGAAGGTATAACTTATACAATGCTGACTTCAAGGGGTTATAGCTTTAGATACTTCCCTCCAATTGGGGCTTTTGATATGGGAGGGCCAACTATATGTTACCTGGAAAATCTAAAATATATCCTAGGTTTATTTAATTCAAAAGTAATAGAGTTATATCTAAACGTATTAAATCCCACACTAAATCTGCAGATGAGGGATATTAAATCCTTACCAGTTATTATTGATGAAGATTATATTGATGAGGTAGAAACATTAGTAGCACAAAATATATCTATGGCTGAAATAGACTGGAACTCCTTTGAGACCTCATGGGAGTTTAGAATTCACCCGTTACTGGACAAGGATAAACAAAAGACCGTACCCAAAACTATAGAATCAGCCTATGAGAGCTGGAAGGAATATGCCAATAATAGCTTTGACAAGTTAAAAGAAAATGAAGAAGAGTTAAATCGCATCTTTATTGACATATATGGTCTGCAAGATGAGCTAACAGCAAAAGTAAGTGATAGGGATGTAACCGTCACTAAAATCTTTGATACTAAAGATGAAATCTATGACGAAATAAGGGGCAATAGATATATATTGACCAAAGAAGATGTTATCAAATCCTTTATATCCTACGGTGTAGGCTGTATCTTTGGCAGATATTCTTTGGATGTGGAAGGCTTAGCCTATGCTGGAGGGGAATGGGATGATAGCAAATATATCAGCTTTAAACCTATTGAAGATAATATTATCTTGATTACAGATGAAGATTATTATATAGACGATATTACAAGTAAATTTATAGAGTTTGTTAAGGCAGCATACGGTGAGGAGACTTTGGAAGAAAATCTAGAATTTATAGCAGATGCCTTAGGGGGAAAAGGTGATGCTAGAGAGGTAATACGGAATTATTTTCTCAAGGACTTTTATAAAGATCATGTGAGGAACTATCAAAAAAGGCCTATATATTGGCTTTATGATAGTGGCAGACAAAATGGATTCAAAGCCCTTATATATATGCATAGATATAATGAAGATACTACAGGAAAGTTGCGGGTAGATTATCTTCATGAAATACAAAAAGTATATGAGAAGAATATGGAAAATCTAAAGGCTATTATAGCCAATAGCGAAAATCCTAGAGAGATTGCTCAGGCTGAAAAACGTCTTCAAAAGCTAACCAGGCAGCTTAAAGAGTGTAAGGATTATGATGGAAAAATAGCCCATTTAGCCCTCATGCGAATCCCAATTGATTTAGATGATGGGGTTAAGGTTAATTATGATAAGATTCAAACTGATGAAAACAATAAAAACTTAAGGATATTAGCTAAGATGTAAAACTACTAAATCTAGGAGGTTTTCCTAGATTTAGTGGTTTTTTATTTGTGAATTAATATATATCTTGTAATAAGAAAAATTATATGTATAATATCAAGTGATATCAGATGGTTGATGAACTCAAGCCTTACAATAGATACCTTGGTATTTTTCATAAAAAAGGGAAGAATAGAAATATAAAATAAAGAAGGTTATAGAGATGAAAAACTGTTTATAAAGAATAAACAGCACTAGAATACAAAAGAAAGGTGATAATATGGGACAAGTATTTGATGCTATATTAAAGCGAAGGAGCATCAGAAAATATAAGAATCAAGAAGTACCCCAGGATAAGATTAAAAAGGTTCTGGAAGCGGCTAACTGGGCACCATCAAATGGTAATAGCCAGCCATGGAGATTTATTGTGACTAAAGGCCAATATGTAAATAAAGTCTGTAATGTATTTTATAATTGGGCCAAGGACTATATCCCCAATGCACCATATATTCCTGAAGAGAAGGTACCAGGTATGCTAAAGTATGCTGAGAATTTTGGTGGTGCTCCTATGCATATTATTGTTACCCATGAGATATTTGAAGACGAGATTAAAACCAAAGAAGCCCTAATGGCTGCAAGTGCAGCAATCCAAAATCTATGTCTGGCAGCATGGGAAGAGGGGCTAGGTACCGTATGGATAGGTGGTCCAATAATATATTCAGAGGAGACAAGGGAAATACTCCAATTAACCGAAAACGAAGAAATTGTAGGCATAATTCCTATAGGTTACCCTGATGAAGATCCAGTACCACTTGAAAGAAAGGATTTGGACCAAAAGGTTGAGTGGTTAGGTTTTTAATTATAAAATTTTAAGCCATGGTATCAGAAGTAGCTTTTCTTCTGAACCATGGCCTTTTAATTATGTAGAAAAGTTAAATTTCCAGTATGGGGAGGTTCTTTTCCTCTGAAAATTCCCTCAACAGATTTTCTGCGTCCATCCCTTTTATATTGGAAGCTAGGATGCTGTCGGTATTTATTCTAAAACGTTTAAATTGCTGATAGTATTCAAGATTGAGATCAATGGAGACGGTTTTTTTGCCATTAAAAGTTACAATAACAATTGAGAAATCATCCTTATTAAGAAAAGCTTCAAAACTATCAATACCATGGGGATCCTTTCCAGAGAGAATTATGTTACGATCAATCTGCCAATCTACATAAATTCCGTACAAAGCATATACATAGGGATATTTTTTTATTAATTCTTTGTTCATGAAAATTCTCCTTACTATTAATTATTTTTGATGCCTATGATCTGTATAATTGCTTGTTTTGTTTAAATGTACTTAATGTTTCATTCTATAATAATTATCTCATATTTTTATAGGATATTCACTGAAGCTCAGCTTCATATTTATGGTATAATTGTCAAAATAGTATTTATTCAGGAGGATTAAGGATGAATTCTGTCAATATGAGCATAACCCTAAGAGATATAATCATTGAGGCATTCTTGCAAGGGGAAGGCAGGGAAAACTTCGGTAGAAGGAAAAAGGCCTGGATCAAAGAGGCTAATAGGCTCATAAGCTGGTTCGACAAATATTATGGAGGGAATAAGGATGATCGGTTACTTGGATGTCAAGATATATTGGATACATCAGCTAAAAGGATACTAAAATTCAAAGATGAGTTCATATATAATATTATAGCAGGTTTAAGAGTTATGGTAAAAAACAAATATATCAATGTAATGAAGATTATACATCTCCTTAGATATATGAATCATGAATATTCTTTTGGATTTGATTTGAGTGTGTTTCAGTATATGAAGTGGAAGGATAAAGAGGAACGCCTACTGATGATTTTAAAGCATCTTCATTCTGGACAAAAAAACAGGGATCAAATAGCAGAGCAGTTTGGAATCAGTAGAAGAACCTTAGATGACGATATATCTACTTTAAAGGATGGATTTGAATTTTTGGGAACCTCGATGACAGTAAAAG
>JAAYKZ010000343.1 GCA_012522165.1 Clostridiales bacterium | reverse complement strand
GAAAACAAGGGACTGGGAAATGAAGTAGGTTATTATGTATTTGACTATTGTCCTACTGATGAACTAAAGGTAAGAGAATACATAGAAAACCTACAAAGAAAATATAACCCAAACCTAACGGGATATGAATTGAAGGTGTTTGATATATATGATATTCTGCTAGATTATATTGAAAAAGAGGGCTTTTATGAAGCTTGTGTTGAATTTGAAGAAAAATATGGCATGGATTATTTAATTAGATCCATCACTAATTTATTATCTCCAGAGAATAAAAACAACTATCTAGTTGATTACATAATACAAAACACGCCAGAGAAGGCCATAGTATTTATTACGGGAGTAGGAAAAATCTTTCCTTTTGTACGATCACATAGCATTTTAAATAAGTTGCACCAGGTATTTGACAGATTGCCAGTGGTGCTTTTTTATCCAGGCAAATATGATGGTCAGACCCTAAGGTTATTTTCTGAATTCAAAGATGATCATTATTATAGAGCATTTCCACTAGTAGATAATGGAGGGGTATCATGTTAATAAAGGATATGTTTGCAAAACCTATTGATAGGGACATTAGAGGGGTTGTTAAGGTTGGTCAAGATGATGTAAGTATAGTAAAAAACGAACTAGAAGAGTATGTAGTAACCCAGGAGATGCAAAAGCATTTTAGAGATTTCTTTGCTAGCTACGTAAAAAGCATCAATGGCTACACGGACAAGATGGGAGTATGGATATCTGGCTTCTTTGGCAGCGGTAAAAGTCACTTCTTAAAAATATTGTCCTACCTTTTGGAAAATCGTGAGGTTGGGGGTAAAAGGGCAATAGATTACTTTATTGAGGACGGGAAAATAAAAGACCCTGCAATAATTGCTAATATCGAGCTAGCCAGTTCCGTTAGCACTGATGCTATTTTGTTCAATATAGATTCTGAAAGTGAGACATCAGGGAAAAAGAATAAGGATAGTATCCTCAATGTTTTTTTAAAAGTTTTCAACCAAAAACTTGGTTATAGTATTGATCCTCACTTGGCTGCATTGGAAAGGCAACTAGATGAAGATGGACGCTACGAGGAATTTAAAGCCAAATATTTTGAGTTGTGGAACGAGGAATGGGTAGCCTCACGGCATAAGTTTAACTTCTTAAAGGATAGAGTAATTCAAACCCTAGTAGCCTTAGATATTATGAGTTTAGAATCTGCAAGAATTTGGGCAGAAAGCACAATAAGGCCCTACGAGATAAGCATAAAAAGATTTGCTAATATGGTGAGCGATTACATAGATTCAAAAGGCAACAATCATCATGTAGTTTTCTTAGTAGATGAAGTGGGGCAATATATTGGAGATAACTCTGACCTTATGTTAAACCTACAGACCATAACTGAGGAGCTAGGTATTTTTTGCAAGGGAAAGGCCTGGGTGGTGGTTACCAGCCAGCAGGATATTGACTCTATAACTCAAGTCATAGGCGAAGATTTTTCAAAAATTCAGGGAAGATTTGACACCAGACTAAGCCTTACATCTGCCAATGTAGATGATGTTATAAAGCATAGAATCCTTGAAAAGACCGAAACAGCCAATAAAACTCTTGAAGTTCTCTATGAAAACAAGGAAACTGTTCTAAAAAACCTTATAGTATTCAATGACAAGGTGGAGAAAAAGACTTACAGGGATAAAAAGGAGTTTTGCCAGGTATATCCTTTTATACCCTATCAATTTGATATATTAGCCAAGGTTCTTACCTCTATTCGTAAATTTGGTGCTAGTGGCAAACATCTATCCGAAGGAGAGCGTTCCATGCTAGCTCTCTTTAAGGAAAGTGCAGAAAAGTTTATGGATAAAGAGGATGGCACTATTATACCTTTCAATATATTCTATGATCCCTTAGAAAGATTTTTAGACCACAGTCATTCAGTAGTTATATCTAGGGCTCTTCGCAACCGTGCTATAAATTATAATCAGGAAGAGGATAACTTTAATGTAAATGTATTAAAGGTGTTGTTTTTAATAAAGTATGTAGATGAAATAGAGGCAAACTTGGAAAATATCACAACCTTAATGGTATCCAATGTCAATGATGATAGAATAGAGCTTAAAAACAAAGTAGCTAAGGCTTTAGATATATTGGTTGAGCAAATGTTGGTGCAAAAAACTGGTGATATTTACATTTTCCTTACCGATGAGGAGCAAGAGATTAACCGTATGATAGAGTCTGAGGATATTCAACAGACAGAACTGATACGAAAGCTTTCGGAAATTGTTTTTGCAGATATATTTACCGACGAAAGGATTAGTATTGGGGGATATAACAACCGGTATCTCTTTGAGTTTAATAGAACCCTGGACGATGTTCCATATAGGATCAACCAAGCCTTTGATTTTGGAGTTAAGATTATAACCCCTCTTTCCGAATATAATGGTCAGGACCAAAGGCTCCGTATGCTAAGTAGCACTAGTCAAGATGTTTATGTGGATCTACCAGAAGATATTAGCTTTTTAAATGAGCTTAGGCGATCAATGAAGATTGAGAAATTCCTTCGAAAACCCAATACCACCCAAATAGCCGAGTATGAAAAGATTAGAGAAGGAAAATATCGTGATAAAACCACCCATGAGAACAATGCCAAACTCTTTCTAAAGGAATCCCTGAAAGATGCTAAATTCTATGTAAATGGGGACGTGATGGAATTTAGGACAAGGGATTTCAAATCCAATCTAATTGAGGCATTGGAGCG
>JAAYKZ010000342.1 GCA_012522165.1 Clostridiales bacterium | reverse complement strand
GTCGCAACCCATACCCCGCGAGGGGACGGAAACCTAAAATTCTAACATATGCACTTGCTATTTTTCTCGTCGCAACCCATACCCCGCGAGGGGACGGAAACATTAACCCTATCATCACCATGCATTCGCCAATCTTGTCGCAACCCATACCCCGCGAGGGGACGGGAACAATGGAAGTTAATGGAATCAACGTTAGTGGATTCTAAAATAAGACACAAAAAAACTCCTTTCCTTTAAGAATCTTATTTTGATTCTCGCCAGAAAGGAGTTGTTTTTCTAAAAGCATAAATTATTTTACACTATCTCTTATACTGTATTTATAGTTATTTCAATAATTTTATTCTTGTCAGTAACCTTATCCAATATCTCTTTTGTTATGGCTTGTCCCTCTTCTACTAAAACATTCCCTGAGCTGTCTAGGATTGTCTTTTTTGCTCTTCGTCCAATTAAAAATTGCCTCTGCTTCTCTTCAAATAATTTGGCACTGCTTATATTTTGAACTGCTTTTTCTTCCTTCCCTACTATGGCTTCCTTTACAACCAATGTTTTAGCACCGAAGGAGATTATTTCTGGTTTTTCCATAATAATAGGACCATTAACACCTTCTAGTTCATATCGAATAATTTGACCATCATCTGAATTTATGTAGTATTCCAAAACCATCCCCATATTTTCACCTTTTTCGGTGAATACTCTGGACCCCACAATCTTAATATCCTTTTCCACTAGCTCAATGGCATCCTGAACTTCAGGAAGCATTTGAACATCCTCAGCATTTCCTACTGTAATGGCATCCTGGCCTATGGACAGAATTCTATTAAAAGGAACTATCTTTGCTCCAAAATACCACTTATCATCCATTATCATTAAATATTTAACCCTAGCCTCACTGGGATCAATAAGTATTTCCCTAATTTGCCCCAGTTCTTTGGCCTCACCAACACTTATTAAAGGAAGTCCTATAATATCATGGGCCTTTTTCATACTACCCCCACCATCCATTTTCATTCACAAAATTTATCTGTTAAATAAATTCAAAATTTATCACTATGAACAAAACATGCTTATAACAAAGACATATAGCATACAGCATTAAATCTCGTTCATCTTGTATACTAAAGTATATAAAGTATCACTTAAATGAACATTCTCTACTGCAACATCATCGGGAGTTTCCACGTCAATGGGCGCAAAATTCCATATGCTCTTAATACCAGATTCCACCATTTGATTAGTTACTTCTTGAGCCTTATCCTTTGGAACACACACTACTCCTACCTGAATATCGTTATTGGTTATAAAATCTTTCATAGCGTCTATATCCATAATTTGAATTCCCCTAATAGACATACCTATTAGTCGAGGATTTACATCAAATATTGCCTTTATATAAAAACCTTCTCTTTCGAAACCTATATAATTAGCCAAAGCTTGCCCTAAGTTGCCCGCTCCTGCAATAATAACATTATAGTTTTTATGTAGACCCAAAATCTTTCTTATCTCATTGCACAATTCGCTCACGTTATAACCATAACCCTGTTGTCCAAATCCACCAAAACAGTTAAAATCTTGACGAATCTGAGAAGCTGTCAATCCCATTTTATCACTAAGTTCCCTGGAAGATATCCTTTGCACTCCATTTTTCTCCATATCTTTTAGATACCTATAGTATTTAGGCAAGCGTCTTATAACAGCTTCTGAAACTTTATTGTATTTTGCCATAGCTCTACCTCCCTAAAATTATACACTATTGTATAGTGAAGCATATCAATCTATGCTTTGTTATTTTTTTAACGATATATATTTATTCTACCTTTTTACACTAGTATTGTCAATTTACAAAGCCTAGCTGATTAAACGCTTTCATTTTTTATAATTTTCTGCTATCATTAATTCTATGCAATTATCCGTATTTATTATTAATAACCTGATTATATCATACTAACCAAATATTTTAATTTCATACAAACCTATTTTTTGTATATTTCTATCTGGATATAATCAGAGAAATTTTTTTGTCTTGGGAGGCTGAAAACCGTGATAGTTCTTGCTTGTGATAAGGTCACCAAATCTTTTGGAATTGATATAATTTTAAACCAAATAACTTTTAGTGTCAATGCTGGGCAATGTATGGGAATTGTAGGTGGTAATGGGGCTGGAAAATCTACTCTTTTTAAAATAATAGCTGGAATTCTTCCTCTGGATAGTGGTGAAATTTACAAAGCTAAGGATACTTCTTTAGGTTATTTGCCCCAAAATACAGTGCTGGAATCAGACAAAACCATATGGGATGAGCTTATGCACGTCTATGCACCAGTTTTGGAGCTGGAGAAAATCTTAAGACAAATGGAACAGCAAATGGCTGATTATGAGTCTATGGATGAAGCTCAATACACTAGGCTGTTAAATGAATACTCAAAACTGCAGGAATCCTTTAACGAACAGGGTGGATATAGTTATGAAAGCTATATAAAGGGAGTACTAACGGGCCTTGGTTTTACACCAGAAGAATTTCATATGCCCATACCTCACCTAAGTGGTGGTCAAAAGACACGTGTGGCCTTAGCAAAAGTATTATTAGAAAAACCTGATCTATTGCTACTGGACGAGCCTACCAATCACCTGGATTTGGATGCCATTCAGTGGTTGGAGGATTACCTTTCGGCATATCCGGGAACTATTATGATCATCTCCCATGATAGATATTTTCTTGATTCTCTCTGTGATAATATATTGGAAATAGAGAATACCACATGCCGCCTTTATAAGGGGAACTATACCAGCTATCAAAAGCAAAAAGCTCAGTGGATAACACAGCGTGAAAGAGAATATACCGCCCAACAAAAGGAGATTGCCCGGCAACAGGAAATAATAGAGCGATATCGCTCCATAAATACCGAAAAAAGCGTAAAAGCAGCAGAAAGCCGCCAGAAAATGCTTGATAAAATTGAAAGGGTAGAAAAGGTTTATTATGCGGAGCAGGTTAGATTTTCCTTTGATATAAACAGGCAAAGTGGTCAGGATGTATTGATAGTGGATTCCCTTTCCAAAGCCTTTGGAGATAATGTTTTATTTAAAGATATATCCTTTAACCTTCGCCAGGGAGATAGGATGGCCATCATTGGTCCAAATGGATGCGGTAAATCTACCCTATTTAAAATCATATTAGGTCAGATTACTCCTACATCGGGATCAGTAAAGATAGGTACAGGAGTTGAAATTGGCTATTATGATCAGGAATTAACCAGCCTAAATCCTAATAATACAGTTCTAGATGAACTATGGGATAGCTTCCCTCAAATGACAGAGACTGAGATACGAAATGCTCTTGCAGCTAGACTATTTAAGGGAGATGATGTATATAAGCCCGTAGCTTCTCTAAGTGGTGGAGAAAAAAGCCGTCTGATTCTTACCAAGTTAGTGTTAGGCAATAATAACTTTCTTATGCTGGATGAGCCCACCAACCATCTGGACATGCCTTCTCGGGAAGAATTAGAAAAGGCTTTGATTGAATTCCCTGGAACTATTCTAATGATCTCACATGACCGATATTTTTTAAATAAAATTGCCAATAGGATTATAGTTCTAGAATCAGGGCATATTAGGGAATATTTGGGTAATTATCAGGATTATATAAATAAAAAGAAAGCAATGGAAGCTTTAGAAAATCAAGGTAAAGAGCAAGCTCCCCAGCTTACCAGGACAGCCTTAAAAGAACAGCGCCGCCGCCAAAGATTGGAAAGGCAAAAAGCAAGGGAAGAAAGGGAGAGGCTTAAATCCCTGGAAGAGGAAATACATCGGTTGGAGCAGGAAATTGAGGCTTTGGAGTATGAAATGGCTGATCCTGAGCTATACCAAGATAAGGAAGAAATGTTCAAGGTTCAGCAACAATATGAAAAGCTAAAAGATGAAGTTGATAAACTCTACACTGAATGGATGGAGTTAGAATAAAATTAAAAGCTGTTGCTAAACTAACTAGTTTCGCAACAGCCTTTTTATATTATGCATTCATCTTTGTATAGTTTAGCAGTCCTCCTGCCAATATAACTTCCTTCAACCTTGGAGACAGGGATAGCATAACTTCTATATCCTTGTTCTTTGTCACATTTCGTACTATTAGTTTGTCTCCTGCTTTTATCTGGGATATAGCGTCTTCAATTACTAGCTTGTCATCCTGATCAATACCATCATAATCCTCTTCATTGACAAAGGTTAGGGGTAATATACCAGAATTTATTAGGTTAGCCATATGAATTCTAGCAAAAGATTTGGCTATAACCCCTTTTATTCCTAGATATAGAGGTACCAAAGCTGCATGTTCACGGCTGGAACCTTGTCCATAGTTGTGTCCAGCTATCAAGAAACCGCCTCCTGCTTCTTTAGCCCGTGCAGGGAAACTGGGATCTACAGGAGTGAGACAATAGTCCGATAGATGAGGTATATTTGACCTATAGGGCAGCAGCTTGGCATTAGATGGCATAATATGATCGGTGGTTATGTTATCCTCCATCTTCAATAATACCACTCCCTCTTCCCTATCTGACAAAGGAGTGTTGATGGGGAAGGGTTTAATGTTAGGACCTCTAACCACCTCCACCTCATCTCCATTTTCAGCAGGTGGTATAATAGAATTATCGTTTATAATAAACTCCTCTGGCATGGTAATATCCTGGATATCCTCATACTGTGCCACATCCTCAGGGGTAGCTAAATATCCTGTCAATGCTGTTACAGCCGCTACCTCTGGACTGGTAAGATAAACTTTTGCACTAGGTGTTCCACTGCGGCCATAGAAATTTCGGTTGAAGGTTCTTACAGAAACAGCATTGGTGGCAGGTGCCTGGCCCATACCTATACAAGGTCCACAAGCACTTTCCAATATTCGAGCGCCGGCATCTATTAAATCTGCCAAAGCACCGTTTTTGGCCAGCATTGTGTATACCTGCTTTGAGCCTGGTGCTATAACCAAGCTAACGTCAGGATGTACTGTTTTGCCCTTTAGTATTCGTGCAACCTTCATAAGATCTATATAAGAGGAATTGGTACAGCTTCCTATTGCTACCTGGTCTACCTTGATTGGTCCTACATTGCGGACAGTATCTACATTGTCAGGGCTGTGAGGTTTTGCCACTAGAGGTTCTATCTTGCTAAGATCAATTTCAATCTCTTCATCGTATTCTGCATCACTGTCAGCTGATAGTTCCACCCATTCATCTTCTCTACCTTGGGCCCTAAAGAATTGTCTAGTTATCTCATCACTGGGAAAGATGGATGTAGTTGCACCAAGTTCTGCACCCATGTTGGTAATGGTGGCTCTTTCAGGTACAGTTAAGGTCTTTACACCTTCCCCTGCATACTCCATGACCCTGCCTACTCCGCCTTTTACTGACAAGCATCTTAAAACTTCTAAAATTATATCCTTGGCAGAGGCCCAAGGTTTTAATTTGCCTTTTAAAACTACACGGCATACCTTTGGCATGGTTAGGTAATATGCTCCTCCAGCCATAGCTACAGCAACATCAAGCCCGCCAGCACCTATAGCAAGCATTCCAGCTCCCCCACAGGTAGGGGTATGACTGTCAGAACCTAATAGAGTCCAGCCCGGTCTACTAAATCTCTCTAAATGTACTTGATGACATAGGCCATTACCTGGCCTAGAAAAATAAACTCCGTGTTTTGAAGCAACTGTTTGGATATATTTATGGTCATCGGCATTTTCAAAGCCAGCTTGTAGCGTATTATGATCTATATAGGCTACGGATTTCTTTGTCTTAACCCTAGGAACTCCCATGGCTTCAAATTGCAAATAAGCCATAGTTCCAGTAGAATCTTGGGTTAGAGTCTGATCAATAGAGATAGCTATTTCTTCACCTGGTATCATTTTTCCAGATACTAGATGATTTTCAATGATTTTCTGAACTATATTCTTACCCATGT
>JAAYKZ010000341.1 GCA_012522165.1 Clostridiales bacterium | reverse complement strand
TTTCATAATATTTACCTTTATACATGGTGGTTTTAAGAGTATGAGGTGAAACCCTATGTACAGCAGCGTCTATTTCATGCCTGTGTTTTGAAAATTGTCTTACCATTATCTTTTCTACAAGCTTTAGGGCTCTTTCCCGGTTTTTTATTAGAGGATAGGAAAGGGTTTTTGTTGCATAACCTGCTCCTCCGCCAAGTATTAAATTAGCATCTACCTGTATATTTTCAGCATCCTCCCTTAGTTCCTTAAAATGGCTAGCAAATTGTCTATGGTATATATCCATAAATACACTTAAAGCATCTTGTACAAAATCTAGGTCTATACCCCACTTAGATAACACAGGCTTGTCCAAGGTCATAATAAACTCTGTAGTTGTGCCTGGAATAAGACATTCCCTGTAAATAGGGAGTACATTGATATCGCCATTAGGTTTGCGATCATATTTGCCGCAAATAGTTAAGTACTTAAAGTCTATAGGCGTACTATCACTTATTTGTATTCCACGCATACAGTCATTTACTGAGTTATGCCATTTTACACGATTGGGATTTCTGGGATCTTTTAAATCCAATTTGTTAAATAATTTGCTATCTAAATTACTGGCTTCTCTATTTGTAGAATAATTATAATCTCTTCTATTTCTGTTGTTTACAGCTTTTTCAATATTAGATATGTCTCTTTCAAAATTTCCCTTTTGAAGGAGTTTGGCAGCAATGGCAGTTCTTATTGCGCCTTATAAACTTGAACCTGGTATATAAGGCAGTCCATCAGCACCCTTTACAAAGGTCAATATCCCACGAAACTTATCCTGGCTTATAATTTCACCTGCATCAAGGGTATAAAGGGTGAATTTTTCATAATCCTTTTTTTCCACCTTATTCTCATACAAGAAAAAGTATAAATCATTATTTCTAGGCTGTAGCAAATATCTTTCATAAGCTTTTAGCAGTGAGCGTTCTGCCAGAAAGCCAATGAACTTGCCAAGGTCCAGCATATAAATCATCTTTGTTTTTCTGTCATATATATATTCTTTCTTTGTCAGGCTTTCACCTGAACCTATAAAAACCGGCGAAAGAGTTTCTAGCTTTAGTTTTACTCGTTCCAAGTGGCCATATTTCATAGGCTCACCCCCACAAAGAGTGTTTTACAGCAGCGCCATACAGGATGGTCTCCTCTACCGTGGGATAGGTCCAATATAACGCCATTAAATCTACCCCTCAAGCAGGATCCTGGGGCCAGGGTAAAAATAGTGCGTTTTTTCATTGGAGTTTGTGAATAGGTTTCAGATCTTATAAATCCACCTCTACGTACGACCCTATACCAACCGTCGTCCAATACCTTGTCCAGTTCACTATCCTGAGGCAATGCTATACCCAACAGCATCTGATAATCAGCTTTTTCATTATTAAGCAAAGACAATAATAAATATGGTACATCTGCCTTTTCTACAGTGAATTTCCCTAGTCCTGAGGATTGCTTACCGCCTATCCCTGATAAGCCAAGATCATATAAAGTATCTTCAAAAATTGAAAGGGCTTCTTTATCCTCGTATTTAACTATTATATATAATCCGCTATTATTATTAAACCTCCAATAGGCAACATTATAGGGCATAGCCTGCGGATGACCTTTTATGGCATTACGGGTTTCAACTACCATCACGCCAAATTCATAATCAAGGCTGTCAGGATCTAGCATATCTCCTGATAAGCCCTGCACATAGTCATTAAACTGTGAGAGAGGTATATACTCTATATCCTTGAATTTCTTCTTTAAAGCTGAGCTGCTTTCTTGTCGTCTGTTTCGTACAAATAGAATAGGTTTTGGTAAAAACAGCTCATATTTATAAAAAGGCAAGGCATCGGAGATAGTTAATCTATCACTCTCAAAACAGTCATATAACTGCTTGATTCTGTTTCCCTTTAAGCCTTCGCAGCATAAAGCTGAAAAAAGTGTGTCCGAATGAATGGTCATGCTCCCATCATCAAGAGATGGACCGCCTACATGTTTCCCTATATGTAATCCCGTGGAAAACTTAAGCTTGTAAAGCGAATATGCCATAATCCTCTACTCCCTTTAATATTTCCAAAAGCTTGGATGTATCTATAGTAGAATCTCCGCTTCTTTGCTCAACCTCAAAGTCAGAAAAGGCCACTTTACCATAGCCACGGGAACCGTGCCCGCCTAGATAATCCATAGATAATAGTTTTAAAGCTTTTGCAATATTATTAAAGTCTTCTTCTATTTCCTCTTCTTTCTCTATATCATAAACCATCATTATTCCAAACCGAGCGCCTCTTACCACTCTTTCAATTTGCCTTGGATTGGCTACAGAGGTAAAGCGGTTAATGGTATTTTCAAACTTAATCTCAGTCATGCCACCTCTGTCGCTAAGCTCTTTAGCGTTTAACAAGAAAGCATCAGCAAACTGTAGCCGAGCACATTTGGGGTCTATATCTTTGTCTCTATTACCAGGCGTTCCAAAAAGGCGCGTAATCTCCTCAGGATCATCTTTAAAATCTTGAAGCTTATAATCATTCTTTAAAGCCTTTGCCAGTAAGGTTCGCATCTTACCCTTAAGGCTGGAACCTGGTAACATAGGCTCGCCTGTTAAAGCATCCCGAATAACTGGGCTATCTACAGAACCAATCGCTGAAAAAGCTGTAGATCCACCTATATGCATGCCTGTTAAGACAGTAAGTTTACATTTTATCGTTATCTTTCCATACATGTTAAAACCCCCTTATTACTCTTTTCCTCCATGATAAAGATGATAAGCAACCAAAGCTTCCATATATCGCACAAATGATACGAATTTCTCCCTGCTGTCACCAATATTACTGATAATCTCATCTAAACCAGCTTTATCATAAAACTTTTTTACTATTCTTGCTCTTCCGCATTCATAAATAAGGCGGACTTTTAAATGCATTATCTTATCTTGTATACGATCCGATAGTTTCTCGTTATTGTCTGACATAACCTCGTTATAAATTTCGTTTACCATGGATAAGATATTCCTAATCTTTGACGTAGTAAAATTTCGGTAGTTCTTACCCTCCTGCTTTTGGAGCTCTAAAATTACCTTTTCAGCTCTAGCTACATAATCAGATGCACTCATGTCCCTATTCCTCCTTTTCATTTCTAATAGTGTAAACAAAAATGGTTAAGGCTGTTATTAGCTGCCTACGCTCTTCCTTATCCAATGCCCATTTGTAAATATTTTTGCTAAAGTTCATATAGGCTTCTTTGGCTGATAATGATGCTGATCTTCTGGGTTCTCTTCGGGCCAATAAATAGGCTAATCGTGCAATATTAATCCTATCCTTATCTGCTTCTTTTAAGAGTCTAACTATGTTGTATAAAAAGCTATTGCCATAATCATCACACTCATTATATAGGTCTTGAATTATTCTATATTTCTCGCCAAGGACCTTTTCTTCAAAAGTTTGCCAATCATAAGTATGCCTATCAACGAGACGGCCATCATGATATTCTAGACCAAATAGGGAAATAGAGTTTTTACTGCCATCTTCGTATTCATTAGCCTTTGCTCTCTTCTCTAGCTGGGCCGTCTCTTCAGCCATAAGAGAGATTGGATACTTATAATCATAAAAAGCATACCCAGCTGATATAGTCAAAGCGCCACCTGTATACCGTGAAAAAGCCCTTCTAATGTCCACTGCTGCTGAAAGGACTTCATCCCATGCACCCACAATAAACATATCATCTCCACCAGAATATACAATAACTACATTCCTTGGACCTTTTCTATTCGTTGTTAATGAAAAGAATGGATTATTTAGAATATCGTTTATGTAGTACTTAAAAAAGATGGATAAACTTCGGGATAGGGTAGCAGTCCTTGAAATTGTCACATAGCGGTTTTTATCTATATCATCGCCTTCTCTTACAAAACCTCTTACAAAAGTTGATCCCAAATCATCCACATCAGCTCTCAAAACACCTATCCTATCTATTCCAGCGGATTGTTTTGCTAGTTCTTCAAAGGTTTTTAAATTTCCATCTTGGTTTTTAGCATAAAAATCGCCCATCCATAGTTTGGAGGATAATGCCAAGCCTGTCCTAAAAGTATTCTTACTATATATGCGTAGTATTTTATCTTTATCTTTCTTTAAAATTTCTCTAGCTTTTTCCTCTGTCATGGCATGGAGATATAAATTGGAGCCGGTGCCAGAGTATAGAAGTAGATATTTCTCTTCTATAGGCTGTCGGCAAACTACTAACACATTACTAGGTTTAATAAGTTCATTCGAAATATCAATAAAAGCCCCGCAATTTTGGCAAATCATGCCCACATCTTTATTATCCAATAGTTTTTCCGATATACCACAGATAGAGCATTCCCGTCCTTCTCCATCAATGCTGGTGGAATTTAGCTTTCGAATATCATCAGCAGAGTAACGACGCAGTTTCATAGAGGATATTTGGGCAGATAAATTTCGGAAAATATTAGAGTAGCTTTCCGGATCATCAGTTTGTGACATTAACTCATTTGCGGAACAAGGTTGAAATCCGTATGCTATAAAGAGATTTGAGCCGAAAACATCCATAAGCCTATTATTTATATTAGCTATGACATTTTTCACGTTACTGCGACAGGTTTCTGTATTAGGTAAAAGTGCATAGGCATGTCCCCCACCGGTATATAAAATGTTGGCACGTGTTAATCCGCATGCTGACAAGATCTCATCTATAGTGTTTTCAAGAAATATTTCCAGATAGAAAGATCTTGAGCGTAAAGCTTTTAAAGCTCCCTTTGAAGATATTGAGTATATGAATTGCTGAATTCCTGAAATGTCTATAGAGAGCAGGGCAAAGGCTCTCTCATTCAAAAATTCTTTTTCCTTTTCAAAAAGTTCTGTATGAAAATTAGTTCTTTGGCTACTTAACAAATATAATGCTATGCAAGAGGTAAATGCTGCTGTTATCTTCAGATGGTCATATAGAGAAATATCTGAGACTTGACCCTTATGAGTAGAGGAAGGAACATAAGATAAATATGCCTCGGCTATCTCTAGCAACGAGTTTATATACTCACCATTTAACCTAATAGCTTTTAAGTCATTAGATAAATGAGCAACCAAATTATTGTAAGCATAAGATAAATCTTGACCTGTTTTGTTGTCCGGGTATTTAACAGCTTCTTTTATCTCGGAAGGAACGTATGTATCATTACTATTACTATTATTTAACAGGTTATAAATAGATTCCAGTGGCCTATTTTTATCAAACCCGCCACTTTCACCCTCTATGTACCTTCTATCAAGACCAGAAGAGATATTGTCTGCAAAATAAACTATATAGGCAGGGCTATCTTTTTTCAGAGTAGCATTGTAAAGGTCATCTTTATGATGATAACTAATACAATCTAAAATATCCTTATCGTCAGTATAATTTTTTATAAAGTCAGTGCCTGATATACTATGAGCCCGTCCATCTAGCCCACTCCCACGATATATAACTTTGCCAATATCATGAAGTAGCGCACCAATAACTCCTTTTTCTAATATCTTTCCCAAAATATCACCCCAACC
>JAAYKZ010000340.1 GCA_012522165.1 Clostridiales bacterium | reverse complement strand
TTCTCGACTTTACTTGTATAATGCATAAATATCCATTCAATCATTGATTCCATGTCATGTTTTGGAATCCAATTAGTATCATTATAAAATAAAGTTGAATCCATTCCAGTATCCAGATGAACATCTTTTTTCTCAATTTCTATTTTTACAGGATTATCAGTATATTTCTTGGACACCTCAGCTACAATTTCTGCAATTTCTTTGATAGTATACCTAAATTGGTTTCCAAAATTATATACATCTTTCCACTTAGCCGTATCAGTGGACATTAGAGCAATTATTCCATCTGCTGCATCTCGGACATCCATGTAGGCCATAGTCTGTTGTCCACCTATTAGCTTTATAGGCTCACCTTCAAGGGCAGATCTTACAAACCTTGATGTAAGTCTTTCATCCATACCTCTTCCTGAAAGACTTGCTAACCTTAAGTTAGTTACAGCTGTCTTTGAGTTGCTGGTATTACATATGCTTAAAGCCAGCAATTCACTTGCATATTTTGCAAGAGCATAAAATGTATCTGGCGGTTCCGGTGAAACCGGAATGTTCTCAGTCCAAAGGGGAGGTTGAGAACGGCCATATACACTTTGGGAAGATATATTTATTATAGCTGAAACGCGATTTTCAACAGCTTCAGAAAAAAGAGCTTTTGTAAATTCAAGACTTTCTGCTAACAAACGCCCATTTGAAGAACGTGCAAAAGCACAATGAACGATCATGTCAATCTTATTCCAAGGTAATTTACCTTCTCTCCATTCTTGATTATCATAGCACTCTATTCTTTCATTGTGGAAAAAATCTGCAGGCAAATATTCCTTGGAAAGTTCTAGTGCTATAATTTTGCACTTTTCTTTCTTAATTAGCTGATCTACTAGCTCTCTTCCTAATACTCCTCCAGCACCTGTAATTAGAATAGTATCTGGAAACTTTTTCATTTTACAACATTCTCCATTTCTTCAATATCAAATTTACTCAGTAACATATCTTCACCTTTATCAGAATAGACATGAAGTAAACCATGTACTTTATCAATAATTTTTGCTAACTCTTCTTTGGTCTCAGCTACAGCAAATGCTCGCAGCACAATTTGCTTCAATGTCCCTATAGCTGATTCAGGAATTTCATCACCTTCTACATGAGCTAACACTGCGTCAATAACACCAGGTACTTTCTTAATTTCTTCCACTCCAATAATTTTGCCAATTACGCCAGGCTTGACTAAAAAAGTTATATTTGCCGCATATTGATCAAAATTTGGATTTATCAAAGCCTCTAAATCGCCTTCATACATTGAACCAGTTAGTGCAAATTTTATCATCATATCCAATGGATTATATCCACAAACCTTTTCTAATAGTTTGTATTCTAATGAGCCTGTTAACCGATATCCTATATCATAAACAATACAATTACCGTCTTCAACTAAACATTGCATAAACATCATGCCATTTTTTATACCAATAGACCTGAGCATCTCTTTTACTCGAGGTACTACCTCACGTTGATATTTATCTAAGTATACTGAGGGAAAGGTATAAGC
>JAAYKZ010000339.1 GCA_012522165.1 Clostridiales bacterium | reverse complement strand
GGATCTAAACGTTCCAGTGCTACTTTGGGGTCCGCTTGATGAAAGACCTGATGAAAGAGGAGCCAGGCTTAGGGATACCCAGTGTGGTCTTTTTGCAACAGGTAAAGTGTTGAGAAGGTTTAGAGTTCCATTTACTTATATGACCAACTGCCGATTAGACGATCCCGTTTTTGAAAGAGGTATAAGGGATTTTATTGCAGTCTGTAATGTAGTCAAGACCTTTAGGAATATTAGAATCCTTCAGATTTCCACAAGGCCACATGACTTTTGGACCACCATGTGCAATGAAGGTGAACTGCTGGAGAAGTTTAATATTCAATTAGCGCCTATACCAATGCCAGAGTTAATAGATGCTGTAAAGGAAGCAAAGGCAGAAGACACTGAAGTTAAGGAAGTAATTGAATATATAAGAGAAAACATGATTGTCCAGATTAAAGACAATGAATTAGAAAACGTTGCTGCACTCAAAGTTGCTATGAAGAGATTAGCAGAAAAGTATGGATGTAATGCTATAGCAATTCAGTGCTGGAACTATCTCCAGAATGAAATAGGTATAATGCCCTGCGCGGCGAATGCATTGTTAAACGATGAGGGTATACCAGTGGTGTGTGAAACAGATATTCATGGTGCAATTACCGCCCTATTGGTTGAAGCAGCAGGAATGGGAGAGGCAAGATCCTTCTTTGCGGACTGGACTATTCGCCACCCTGACATTGAAAATGGGGAACTGCTACAACATTGTGGGCCTTGGCCAATTTCTGTAGCTAAAGAGAAGCCAATTTTAGGTTATCCTTTGGCATTTGATCATCCAGGTAGCCTAACTGCAGAGGCCAAACATGGTGAGATAAGTCTTTGCAGGTTTGATGGGGATAATGGCGAATACTATCTGTTGCTGGGTACTGCAAAAGGAGTAGATGGACCAAAGAGCATGGGTACTTATCTTTGGATAGAGGTAGAAAATATTAGGCGATTAGAGGAAAAAATCGTAACTGGTCCTTATATCCATCACTGTGTAGGAATTCATAAGAATGTAGTTCCTGTATTATATGAAGCCTGCAAATATATAGGAGTTAAGCCTGATTTCTATGATCCTATTGAAGAGGACGTAAAAGCATACCTTAGAGGAGAGTAGGTAATATGATTGATTTAAAGATAAAAGCTTATGAACTGCGCAAAGATATAGTTACCTTGATATACAATGCTGGTTGCGGCCATATAGGTGGCGATTTAAGCGTAATCGATATACTGGTTGTGCTATATTACAAGCATTTGAACTGCTCTCCAGAAACCATAGATCACCCCGACAGAGATCGTTTTGTTCTAAGTAAAGGCCATGCGGCAGAAGCCTTGTATTGTGTGCTGGCAGATAGAGGATTCTTCCCAAAGTCTGACTTAGATAATTATTCAGGCTTTAAATCAAAGTATATAGGCCATCCCAATAATGAGGTCAATGGAATTGAAGTCAATACTGGTTCTCTAGGCCACGGTCTTTCCGTGGCTGTAGGCATGGCCATTGCCGGCAAGATGGATAATAAGGACTATAGGGTATATACAGTTCTAGGCGATGGAGAGCTAGATGAAGGATCAATTTGGGAAGGAGTAATGGCTGCCAGCCATTACCAACTTGATAATTTAACTGCTATTGTAGATCGAAACAATCTTCAAATTACAGGCTGGACCAAGGATGTTATGTCTCAAGATAGATTGGAAGATAGATGGGCAGCTTTTGGATGGTACGTCATCACCATTCCTGGCAATGATGTAGATGCTATAGACAGAGCTATTGAAAAGGCGAAGAATATAAAAGGTAAGCCCACAGTGATTATTGCCAATACCATAAAGGGCTGCGGTGTATCCTTTATGGAGAACCAAGCTGGTTGGCATCATAGAGTTCCCAATGATGAAGAATACGCTAAAGCCATGGAAGAATTAGAGGCAAAATTAGAGAAGCTTAGGAGGGTGAGTTAAGTGAATAAAATTGCTAATAAACAGGTTATTTGCGATGTGCTCTTAGAGGAAGCAAAAAATGATAAGGATATTGTTGTTCTATGCAGTGATTCTAGAGGCTCTGCATCCTTAACGGAATTTGCCAATACTCACCCTGATCAATTTGTTGAGGTTGGAGTAGCTGAACAGAACCTGGTATCTATCAGTGCTGGATTAGCTAGCTGCGGCAAAAAACCTTTTGCCGCATCACCAGCCTGCTTTTTGTCCATGAGAAGTGCAGAGCAGATCAAGGTAGATGTAGCCTATTCCAACACCAATGTCAAACTTTTAGGTATCAGTGGCGGTATTAGTTATGGTGCCTTGGGAATGACCCATCATTCTACCAATGATATTGCTGTTATGGCTTCCATACCCAATATGAGAGTGTATATTCCAAGCGATAGGTTTCAGACTGAAAAGCTAATAAGAGCTTTGTTAAAGGATGAGAAGCCAGCTTTTATTAGAGTAGGACGCAATCCTGTAGAAGATGTTTATAGTGAAGGTAATGTACCCTTTGAAATGGATAAGGCCACTATATTGCAGCAAGGAAATGATATAACCTTGATAGCCTGTGGAGAGTTAGTGATTGAAGCAAAAAGAGCGGGTGAAAAGTTAAAGGAAAAGGGCATTAACGCAAGAGTAATTGATATGTATTGTATAAAACCTATGGATAGAGAAGCCGTTGTAAAAGCTGCTAAAGAGACCAAAGGCATAATAACTATTGAGGAACATACCCGGTTTGGAGGTATGGGTTCTATGGTAAGCCAAATTGTGGCTGCTCAAGTTCCCAATACAAGAGTAGTTAACCTTGCGCTACCCGATACACCAGTAATTACAGGTAAGTCAAAGGAAGTTTTTAAACATTATGGTTTAGACTCGGACGGAATAGTGAAAAGTGTGCTGGAGATGATGAAAAATGGCCAATAAATATATATTAAGTATCGATCAAAGTACTCAAGGTACTAAAGGACTCTTATTTGATAGCCAGGGAAGTCTAATAAAGCGCTGCGATATTCCACATAAGCAAATTATTGATAATCAAGGTTATGTAGAACACAATCCCAATGAAATCCTCCAAAACACTGTAGAGGTAGTAAAATTAGTTGTTGAAAGTGCAGAAATAAACAAGGATGACATAGTGGGAATAGGAATAAGCAACCAGCGAGAAACGGTTGTAGTATGGGACAGACAAACAGGTGAGCCTATTTATAATGCTATAGTTTGGCAGTGTGCTAGGGGTAGGGATATCACTAACAGGATAGAGAGGCAGAATAAAGGTTCATTAATTAGAAAAAGAACTGGTCTGCATCTATCACCGTATTTTTCAGCAGCAAAAATCAGTTGGATTCTAGAAAATGTAGAGGGAGCAAAAGAAAAATCAGTAAAGGGAGAAATATGCTGTGGCACTATTGATAGCTGGTTAATATTTAAGTTAACTGGCGGTAAAGAATTTAAAACTGATTATTCCAACGCGTCTAGAACTCAACTGTTTAACATAGAAGAGTTGACTTGGGATAGGAAGGTATGTAAGCTATTTGGAATTAATATAGAAACACTACCTGAGGTTTGTGATTCTAATAGCTATTTTGGTGAGACTGATTTTAATGACTATTTTAGTAAGCCCATTCCCATACACGGGGTACTGGGGGATTCCCATGCAGCATTATTTGCACAGGGTTGCTTTAATAAAGGTATGATCAAATCTACCTATGGAACAGGTTCATCGGTAATGATGAATATTGGAGAAAAACCAATATTTAGCCAAAGGGGGCTTGTAACTTCTTTGGCTTGGGGAATGGACGGAAAAGTTAATTATGTATTGGAAGGTAACATCAATTATACAGGTGCAGTAATTACTTGGTTGGAAAAGGATTTAAAATTAATAAAATCACCAGAAGAAACCCAAGCTTTAGCAGAACAGGCTAATCCTATAGATAAGACCTATCTAGTTCCAGCTTTTACTGGACTAGGCGCACCCTATTGGGATAGTAAAGCTACTGGAATAATAACGGGAATAACCAGAACAACAGGACGAGCAGAAGTGGTTAGGGCTGCGCTTGATTCAATTGCCTACCAGATTACAGATATTGTTATGGCCATGAGTAAGGACTCTGGCATTGAAATAAAAGAGTTAAGGGTAGATGGAGGACCAACTAAAAACAGCTATTTAATGCAGTTTCAAAGCGATATGCTAAGAATCCCTGTGCAGGTAGCCAATATAGAAGAACTCTCTGGCACGGGAGCTGCCTATGTAGCAGGAATTGCTTTAAACCTATATGAAAAAGAACAAATCTTTTCCCGGATTAAGCGAACAAAATACGAAAGCAAGATGAATAGTAAGGAAGCTTTAAAACTGTATGAAGGCTGGAAGCGCGCTGTTAGTCAAGTGTTAATGCGTTAATCCAAGCAAAAGAGATTAGTTGGCATTTTATAATACTTTAACAAAATAAAAAGAAAATAGAAAGGGGTTTTTCAATGAAAAACTGTATTTATCAAGATACCGTTGAAAGATGGTGTGTTTTTGAAGTAACAGTGGAGGGACCTACTGACGGAAATCCCTTTGTGGACTATTATATCAAAGGGGTATTTAAAGGCAAAAATGAGGAAGTAGAAGTAGATGGATTTTATGATGGTGAAGGTATTTATAAAGTTCGGTTTATGCCTTCCTTTGAAGGTGACTACAGCTTTAAGATACATTGTAATTTTGGTGATAAATCTTATAGTGGAAACTATACTGTTACTCCAGCATCCGAGAACAACCATGGTCCGGTTAGAGTTGCCAATACATACCACTTTGCATATGAAGATGGTACTCCCTACTATCCCATAGGCACCACTTGTTATGTATGGACACACCAAAAGCCAGAACTACAGGAAAAAACATTGGAATCTCTTAAAAATAGTGCTTTCAACAAAATTCGTTTTTGTATATTCCCAAAACACTATGTGTATAATTTCAATGAACCTCAGACATATCCATATGAGGGAACCCCTTGTGATAGTTCTTCCTTAACCAGGGACAACTTTATGGATCCCAAAATCTTTGAGGGCAATGATTGGGATTTCAAACGATTTAATCCAAAACATTTTCAGCTTATTGAGAATAGGATACAGGATTTGATGGATTTGGGGATTGAAGCCGATATCATAGTAATGCACCCTTATGATCGCTGGGGATTTAGTAAAATGAGTGCCGAAGAAGATGATCTATACTGGAAATATGTTATTGCCCGTTTTGCTGCATATCGAAATGTATGGTGGTCTTTGGCTAATGAGTATGATGTGGTGCATTCAAAGACTATTGAGGACTGGCAACGTTACGCCTCAATTATTTGTGAGAAAGACCCGTATAATCATCTCCACTCAATCCATAATTGTTTTTCCTTTTATGATTTCTCAAGACCATGGATAACTCACTGCAGTATCCAAAGAGTGGATTTATATAAGACTGGAGAATTAGTGTCTGAATGGAGACATCGATACCAAAAACCTGTAGTACTGGATGAGATATGCTATGAAGGCAACATAGAACATGGTTGGGGGAATATTAGCGGACAGGAACTTGTAAGGCGCTTCTGGGAAGCAACTTGCCGTGGCGGGTATGCTAGTCATGGAGAGACATACCTTCATCCCCAAGATATATTATGGTGGAGCCATGGTGGAGAGCTTCATGGAGAAAGCCCTGAGCGGTTAAAATTTCTTTATAAGATCTTATGTGATGTTCCAGGTCATGGATTAAAAGAATATCCCCTTTCATGGGATTCTGTAACTGGTGTACCTGAGTCCTTGGCCTATCAGGGAGATTACTATTTAGAATATTACGGTTTTAGCCGGCCTAGTTTTAGAACCTTTTATTTTGATGATACAAGTAAATATCAGGTGGATATAATAGACACATGGAATATGACTATAACTGATGCAGGAATTCATCAAGGTAAATTCACCATTAATCTACCGGGTAGGGAGTATATGGCAATTAGGATAAGAAAGATAAAATAATATGCAAAGGCCTTTCGGCATAATTGTCGGAGGGCCTTGTTATAGTGGAGCCAAGCTGTAACAAGGCTTTAGAATATCAAAAAAAATTTGATATAATATATTTATAATATATCGTAGGGGAGGAGTTAAACAATGAATGCAATTTTCAAAAGAAGAAGCATTAGAAAGTACACCCATAAGGTAGTACCAGAGGAGCATATTGAACAAATGCTAAAAGCCGCAATGGCAGCACCTTCCGCAGGCAATCAGCAGCCATGGCATTTTGTAGTCATTGATGATAAGCAAATCCTTAATGAGATACCTAAGTTTCATCCCTTTTCAAGGTTGTTAATAGTTGCCTGTCATGCTTTTGTAGTC
>JAAYKZ010000338.1 GCA_012522165.1 Clostridiales bacterium | reverse complement strand
TGCGTATTACAGTCCTTATTTCTCCACGAGGAACCTTATTAAGACTAAATGGAAAAACTCCTTTCTAACAAGAATCAAATTAAGATTCTTAAAGGAAAGGAGTTTTTTTATATCCCCATTTTGTTTTCTATTATCTATAACATTTTATTTTTCTCTCAAATTTTAAAACTATCGCAACACTGCAAAAGGGCAATTAGTCAAATTGCCTTTTTTCTTCATCTAGAAAGTAAGTTATAAAGAGATTCCGTCCCCTTACGGGGCATGGGTTGTGACTCAATGAGAATTGTCGATAGAAATATCCAACAAAGTTTCCGTCCCCTTACGGGGCATGGGTTGTGACGGAGAAGCATGAGAGATGATGCTAAAGATCGTTTTGTTTCCGTCCCCTTACGGGGCATGGGTTGTGACATGGGCATGGAAATAGTAACGCACCCGGCAACGTTGGTTTCCGTCCCCTTACGGGGCATGGGTTGTGACGCAACTATATATGATACTTTAGCACTTGCTAGTAGGTTTCCGTCCCCTTACGGGGCATGGGTTGTGACACGATTATTCATTATTTATTCATTACAAGTTTCCGTCCCCTTACGGGGCATGGGTTGTGACTATTGACACTGCTTGGGGCTCGCTATATTCGTCGTTTCCGTCCCCTTACGGGGCATGGGTTGTGACAGCACCTATCTGAAACCCTTGTGCCTCAAGGGCTCTAGACGCTATTAGTGCGAATGTCCTTAAATTAATGTTTTTTATAGTCATTATTTATAGTAAAAAACCAGCAAAGCCTTGGGACAACTGGGGTGCGAACCTCCCGGTATTTTAGCCACCACTTAGGGTTCGCACTATAAATAAAAAGACATAACTATGTATGGTTCTGCCTTCATTGTTTACGCCTTTATTTTAACATTTATTGTCTAACAGTGCAATAAATAACTAGTTTATGATAGTGTCAATTTACTTTAGGTTTTAATAAAAAGTATTCCGCCTGTTTAACAACTGCCTCAAGCATACCTTATTGATTTAAGAAATCCAGAAGCTCAAGTTCTTTTTCCAATATTCAAAGTGGAAATATTTCCTAAGGTTTCATGAGAGAGTTTTAGCTTTGGTTTTCTAATAATCTCATGATCTATTTTAGTAACTCTTGCTGTTTCGCTGCTGTTCTCTTTTTTTCATAAACAGCTCATATAAATATTATCACCATTTTATTTTTCTAATTTTACCCAAAGCAATTTTACACTAAGCATTGATTATAGAACATGGAAAACAGGTTAGAAGGAATAATGCAATATAGTTAGAATAATATAGTGATAGTGGTTTTCCATGTTGTAGTTGAAGATTATGGTTAATAGTTATTTATATATTGGAGGATATGTATATTGCTTAAAGTAAAAGAACTACATTAAGGTGTTATTAAAAATTTAACATATACTGACAGTCCCAGTTTTTCAGGAATTATTGCTGGAGAATGCAAGGGTGATATATGGGGTGAGATATAGAAAATCCTAAGATTGCATTAGTTTATTCATTTACAGCTGAAAGCTTTCCATATTGGGAGAACCTAGTGATTTAGAAACTTATAGTATTATGGAAGAGAAAATATTTCCTGAACTCAAGAGTAACGGAATTAATTATTTTGAATTTTCTATTGATATATTCTCCATACATTTAAAGATAGAACTATCCTAACTGAAGATGAATATAAATTTCGTAGAAATGTTGGATTTAATGAGATTCCTTCAATTATCCATGGATATGAAATATATAAGTAGATACTAAACTATCGGAAAGACTAAAGAGTGATATTTTTATAATCATCTATTTCTATCAGAACGTCTGTTAGAATCTTGGGATACCTATGAAAGCTTTATTAACAGTAGTGTTGCATTCGTTGTAGTTATATAAAAAAGAATAGTTGCTGTTATAATTGAAACTGCTAGATTCAACAATATAATAGCTGTTAATATTGAAACAGAGGATAATCATAGAAATAAAGGCTTGGCATTTGCACTTACACACTACTTTGTAAATGAGTGTATAGATAATGGAATAATAGTTCAATGGGATTGTATGGTTTCTAATATAGTCCTACAAAGGGTATCCAAGAAGGCAAACTTTCAATATTTTAAGAAAGACACAGTATATTGGTTTGAGATTTAAGGGCTATAATATAAATTGTTAAACTAATTTACTGAATATCATTTATATAATGTACAGCAAAAATTATTTATTTATGCTGGATCATGGATCATGAAAAAGATAACCCAAAATTATATTACGTATATGAAGAAACCTATATTTATATGATAACATGAGGTGGACATATGAAAATAGAATACAATGGATATTAACCATATATTCATAATAGCTGTTTTGTGGCAGACAGCACAACTACGGGTTACATTAAAGAAGAGAGCAAGCTTATGGTATGGTACATTAATTTGCGGAGATGACAATTTTATCTCTATAGGAGAGAATACAAACATACAGGATAATTGCACCATACACATTGCTAAAGATAAACCTATCATAATAGGAGACAACGTCACCATAGGACACGGAGCTATAGTTCATGCCTGTAAGGTAGGCAACAATGTACTAATTGGCATGGGTGTTATAGTTTTGGACGGTGTAGAGATAGGTGACAATGTAATAATTGCAGCAGAGTCTTTAGTGCCTCCAGGGAAGAAAATGCCTTCCAATATCTTAGTAATGTGTTCGCCAGCTAAGGTGGTAAGGGAACTTACAGAAGAGGAAATTATGAATATGTAAAACTGGCTAGTGAGCATAAAAATACTATTAAATAAACAAATCCATTAGTTTTTGTCTATTTAAAAAATATCCCTTAGTACTTAGCATTAAGCTAGTATTAAGGGAATATTTATGTAAAATATAAGGTCGCAAAAAGAGGGAAAACAACTATACATGTAGAATAATGAAATATTAGTTAGTTTTCATATATGGATAAAAGGGATTTTGAGAAAAGCGGATATCCCAGATGCTGGGAGGTGTAATAATGTTTTGTAACTGTACCAGCCTAGAAGAATGTGAAAAGATTTTAATGTCAAAACTAGATGGGATTGATTTTATAGGTCAAGTACAGTTATTCGATGAGGATTTTAAAACTTTAGTGAAGCTTATAAAAGACTA
>JAAYKZ010000337.1 GCA_012522165.1 Clostridiales bacterium | reverse complement strand
TGTTCATTTTTATTAGGTGGTTTTATTGTGTTGCCATTTTTTAATTTTCTAATGAAAGATAGCAACAACGAAACTTTCAAAATTTTTTTCTAAAATTACTTGACTTTAATTAGCTGGTCTTTTATTAAATTAGCTAATACCTTCTGAAGCTCTCCTAATGATAGCAATTTAGGAACAACTTCATCGACTAATACACTATTTTTCTCTCTTAGGTTATCTAGCAGCATCTGAACTTCTTGACGTCCTATTAGTTCATGACCATGCTCCTTAATGACCTCGGTTAAATGAGTGGCAATCACAGAAGGAGGATCTACTACAGTATATCCCATGAGTTCTGCTCTCTCCCGATGCTCTTCATCAACCCATTTGGCAGGTAAACCAAAAGCTGGCTCTACGGTATCAATACCTGGAATTTCACCTTCAGCTAAACCAGAATCCATAGCCAAGAAACGGTCTGCTATCACTTCGCCCCTAGCTACAACATTTCCTCTAATCTTTATAACATATTCGTTGGGATTTAACTGTATATTATCACGTAACCTTACTACAGGCACAATCAAGCCCAATTCTAAAGCCATCTGTCTTCTTATCATTACTACCCTGTCAAGCAAATCTCCTCCTTGGTTTACATCAGCCAAGGGAATAATGCCATAACCGAATTCTAATTCAATAGGATCTACATCTAGAAGATTTACAACATTTTCTGGTCTTCTAATATCTTCGATCTCTTGTCTAGCAATATCTTCTTCCTCTTTAGCTGGAGCTGCACTTTGAGCTCTAAGTAAAGCATAACCTAAATAAATAAGAAAACCTCCCAGAGGTAAAAGTACCCATACAGGAAAGCCTGGGAAAAGGGACATTAAACATAAGAGTACACCAGAAATCATCAAAACCATTGGTTGACCTGTTATTTGATTAAATAAATCCTGCCCCATGCTGGATTCTGAAGCAGCTTTTGTAACCACAATACCTGTAGCGGTAGAAATGAGAAGTGCTGGAATTTGTGTTACTAATCCGTCACCTACTGTCAGTAAGGTATATGTAGATATTACGTCACTAAGATCCATATTCATTGTGGTAAATCCTACTATCATACCGCCAATTATATTTATAATAGTAATGATTATACCTACAATGGCATCACCTTTTACAAACTTACTAGCTCCATCCATGGCCCCATAAAAGTCTGCTTCCCTTTGAATTTCCTGTCTTCTTCTCCTGGCGTCTCCCTCATCAATTAAACCAGAGTTTAAATCTGCATCTATAGCCATCTGTTTTCCTGGCATGGCATCTAGTGTGAATCTTGCAGCTACTTCAGAAACTCTTTCAGAACCTTTGGTTATAACTACAAATTGTACTACAATTATAATAAGAAATATAACTAAACCTACACCTATATTTCCTCTAACTACAAAATTTCCGAAGGTTTCAATTACCTTTCCAGCGGAAGCTTCTGATAAAATAAGCCTAGTGGAAGATACATTTAATCCAAGTCTGAATAATGTGGTAATTAACAACAACGAGGGAAAGATAGAAAAATCCAAAGCATTTTTAACAAAAATACTGACAAGCAAAATAATTAATGACAATGCAAGATTTAGGGTCAGCAATACATCCAGTACTGCTTGGTTCAAAGGGAAAATGATTAATAGAACAATTGCTATAACTATAAAAGCTAATAAACTATCTGCAAATTTCAACCCTAAACCCTCCTTTAGGCAGTAAATTTCCTTTTATATTATATAGTCTTTCCCTTTAGCTCATATACAAATGCAAGTACCTCAGCAACTGCTTGGAAAAGCTCTGGAGGAATCTCTTGTCCTACTTCAGTGGAGTTATATAAGGCATGGGCCAAAGGTTTATTTTCTGTAACAATTACATTATGTTTTTGAGCAATTTCTTTAATTTTAAGAGCTAGGTAATCCTTCCCCTTAGCAACTACTACTGGGGCGTTATCCCTGTCAGCATCGTATCTAAGGGCTACAGCATAATGAATAGGATTGGTTATAACTACATCTGCTTTTGGAATTTCCTGCATCATTCTACGCATTCCTAACTCTCTTTGCTTACTTCTAATACGGGAACGAACTTGTGGATCCCCTTCCATTAACTTGTATTCATCTTTTACTTCCTGCTTGGTCATCATTAAATCAATTTCATATTGCCACCACTGATAACCAAAATCAAAAACAGAAAATACAAGCAAAATAACAGTAATTTTTATGGCAATGTCATAAGCATTATTTAATATTAAGGGAATACTTTTTGTAATGTCTACTGAGTACCAAAGATAAATTTGTCCAAATCCTTTTTTTATCTCAGTATACACCACACTCCCAATAATAACTAGTTTTATTATTGATTTAGCCAATTCTACTAGAGATCTTTTAGAAAATATCCTTTTAAATCCTTCCAATGGATTAATTCTACTTAACTTTGGAGTAATGGTTTTAGTAGTGAATAAAAACCCCACTTGTACATAATTGGCTATTAAGCCAGCTGCCATAACTATTAACATAAAGGGGCCTATAGTCGCTATTATCAGCCAACATATATTCATTCCCAGCTTTCTAAGCCCTTCGAAAGAATATACTTGATCTATGGAAATGCGTCCGTTAAGAAATCCTATGTATGTTTTCTTTAAGTTATCTAGTATAGTAGGAAATATGATCTTTAAAGAAGTAAAGGCGGCTAATAGAACTATGGCAGAGTTTACTTCTACACTCCGAAAAACTTGGCCTCTTTCCCTTGCATCCCGTCTTTTCTTTAAGGTAGCTTTTTCGGTTTTTTCACCTGCAAAAAGTTGAAGGTCTATTGCTTTAATGCCATGAATCACTCAATCATCATTCCCCTCAAAGCTTTACCAATATCATTAAACATTCCATCATAAACTCCCTTTAATGAGCTAATATATAGTGGTAAAAAGACTAAAATAGCTATGAGTCCTATAAAAATTTTGATTGGAATACCCACAATAAATACATTCATCTGGGGAACTGTTCTTACTAGTATTCCAAAAGCTACCTCAGATAGGAAGGTTATAGCAATTATTGGTAACGCTATTTTAACAGCTAATATAAAAGAATTTGCAAAAAAACTAATCATTAGATTAGCTAATTCCTTAGTTACCTTCCCCTCTCCTAAAGGAACAATATCGTAGCTGAAAGAAATTATTTTTATTAAGGTATGGTGGCCATCTAAAACAAAGAACACTAACAGAGCAAGGATATTTTTAAAGTTGCCCATAAGTGGAACTTGAATACTGCTTTGGGGATCGATTACGTTAACCATACCAAAACCTATTTGGGTGTCTATTAGCTGTCCTGCAGTCCATATGGAAGAAAAGAAAATCGTTGTAATAAAACCAATGGTAAAACCAATCAAAAGCTCCCTTAAAATTAATATTCCGAATTCAAGAAAAGACCAAAACTCTAATTGGCTATCTAAAAACCTATTGCTAAATACAATATAAGCTAAGAGTAATGACAAACCCCATTTGAGGTAATTAGGTATACTCTGCCTGCCAAAGACTGGGGACATCATAAAAAGCCCGGTCATCCGAACTAACACTAACAAAAAAACCTGAAATTTAAAGGTATTCATCTATATATCACAACCCAGTTAATGTGTTTATAGAGTCAAATAAGTTAGTTGTAAACTCAGACATAGTCTTTATAATCCAAGGTCCAAATATTAGTAATGCTATTGCTACTGCTAAAATTTTAGGGATAAAAACTAATGTTTGTTCATTTATCTGGGTTGTAGCTTGAAATATAGCAACTATCAAGCCCACTATCAACCCAAAACCTAACATTGGAGCAGCTATAATAATTCCAGTATATATAGCTTGTTGAGCAATTGCAATGACTTGCCCTTCACTCATTGTTGTCCCCCCTATCCTTATCTAAAGCCAGTAATCAAGGTTTTAATTACTAAGTTCCAACCATCCACCATTATAAATAAGAGAATTTTAAAAGGTAGAGATATCATAACAGGTGGCAACATCATCATTCCCATGGACATTAATGTGCTGGCCACCACCATATCTACGATGATAAAAGGAACATAGATTAAAAATCCTATCTGAAAGGCTGTCTTGAGCTCGCTAATAATAAATGAAGGTATCAAAACGTTGTTTGGTACATCTTCCAAGGTTACAGGATAATCCATACCTGATAGATTAATAAATAATTCTAAATCTTTTTCCCGAGTCTGTTTGAACATAAATTCTCTAATGGGCCTCATAGACTCTTCTAAAGCTTGTTCCTGATCCATTTGCCCTGATAAGTAAGGTTGTATAGCATTTTCATTAATCTCAGTCCCTATAGGCGACATGAGGAAAAAAGTTAAGAATAGAGCTAGACCAATTAATACTTGATTTGGCGGCATTTGCTGAGTGCCTAAGGCATTTCTTGTAAAGGATAAAACTATTATAATCCTGGTAAAGGAAGTCATCATTATTAAAATCGAAGGAGCCAAGGTCAGAACAGTAAGTAAAAATAGGATTTCAAAGCCATTTAGTGGTTCTCCAGATGGGCCGGTCCCTTCCAATCGTATACCTAAATTAATAGGTGTTTCAACTTGAGCTTTAGAATAAGGTGTATAAACAACCATTATTCCTGTTATTACAATTAAGCAAAAGCATATTTTTAATATTAGTTCTTTCTTCAATAAAACCAACCCCGATTTTCTTCCATAAATTTCATTCTATATTGTTTTGATTAATTAAGTTACCCATTGACTAGTGAATTCTATTCATACCTTGGCCTTTATCCTTTTTCTTATTACCTAATCTATTTATATACGCCTCAAAGATATTGCTGAAGGAACCACTACTATCATCTGATATAGATACTAATTCCGCCTCATTCAATTCGCTAATTAGTTCAATATGATGATTGGTAATACCAATCACAAAAAAACGTTTCCCTGCTTGAATAATACAAATGGATTTATCATTACCCAAAAACACCCTATCCAACACTTTTATATGTCTAGCAATATTGGAATAGGACATCTTAGAGCCTATAAATTTAGTAAAGTAATAGGCTGCAAAAAGCACTACTATAAATCCTATAAACAGTAAGGATATATGGAGAAATTCTTTCATTACATCAACACTTTCCTTACTGCTTCAAGTACTCTCTCAGCTTGAAAGGGTTTAACAATAAAATCTTTTGCTCCCGCTTGTATTGATTCAATAACCATAGCTTGCTGTCCCATAGCTGAACACATTATGATATTAGCATTCTGATCTATCTTCTTTATACCCTTTACTGCCTGAATACCATCAACTTCTGGCATGGTTATGTCCATAATAACCAAATCAGGATTTAATTCTTTGTACTTTTCTATGGCCTTTGCGCCATTTTCAGCCTCCCCAACTACAGTGTATCCGTTCTTTGTCAATATATCTTTGATCATCATTCTCATAAAAGCTGCATCATCTACAACAAGTATTTTTTTGCTCATTGACCATACCTACCTTTCCATATGATTATCTTAAGTTGGAAATTCTGTTTGATGGACTTACTATATCTGTTATGCGCACTCCAAAATTATCGTCTATGACTACTACTTCACCTTTTGCTATTATTTTACCATTAACTAAAATATCCACCGGTTCTCCCGCCATTTTATCTAACTCTATTATAGAACCTGAATTGAGTTCCAAAATATCTTGAATCTTTTTTTGAGTCCTACCTAGTTCAACAGATATTTCTAGAGGAACATCCAAAATAAGATCAATATTTCTGCTTTGGGAATCCACCGGTGTTTCATCCAAGGGCTGGAAAACTACAGGCTGTACTCCTACCGCTACTGTATCCTCATAATTATTGGAGGTATGGGTTTCCATTGGTCTATCACTATAAACACTTCCATGCCCTTGAACAGCTGATTGTTGGTCAAAGGATGGTTGATCATATAATTGTTGTTCATTTGGTTGTGATTCATTGATTTGGGCATTATTAATTTGTTGTTCATCACCACCATCGCCATACATTAGAGTTCTTACCATATCCTTAGCGAAGTCAATAGGTATTAATTGCATAATATAGCTGTTAAGTATGCCAGGGATTTCCATTTTAAAGTTAACCTTTACAATAGGTTCATTGGAATCGAATTTACTATTTGGTTTTTCTTGTACAAAGTCAATAGTAAAAACATTAGGAGGTGAAATTCTAATATCCTTACCAAACATGGAGGCAAGAGACGTTGCTGCTGAACCCATCATTTGATTCATAACCTCACTAATGGCACTTAATTGCAGTTCATTTAACTCTCCTTCAATGTTTGTACCGTCACCACCCATCAAAAGATCGGTTATAACTTTAACATCATCTTCTTTTATAATTAATAAATTATTGCCCTCTAATCCTTTAGTATATTGGATTTCTACGGCTACAAAAGGTATGGGATACTGCATTGCTATCTCAGTCAAGGAGGTAACTGTGACCTCAGGAGTAGTTATTGTCACCTTATGGCTAAGCAGGGTATACAAGGTAGTTGCAGCAGTGCCCATGACAATATTTCCTATTTCACCTAAAGCATCTATCTCTTCCTCAGTCAATTGTTCATAAGAGCTATTGTTATCTTCAATATTATCCATAGTTCCTTTCAACAGGGCATCTATTTCCTCTTGAGAAAGTAGTTCATTCATCTTCAGTCTCCCCTCCTTTCAATTTCGTTATTTGAACTGCATATTTGTTATTCTTTGTACCAATTATTCCTTCAAATTTTTCTACGCCCCCTACCACAAGTGATATCTCCTCTCCTATTTTTTTGTTTAGTTTAATAACATCTCCTTTTTGTAAACCAATAAATTCTCTGACGGTAATTTGCGCAGATCCTATTACTGCTTTTATATCCAAAATAGCTTTTTTTATTTTCTTGGTCAGTAAATCGGATTTAGCGTTGCTAGCATTCTTCTCCGACTGTGAAGAAAACCAATATTTATTGCTTAACTGATCTGCTATAGGCTCAATTACTATATGGGGAATACATATATTTATTATGCCTTCTATTTCTCCTATACTAAGATTCATAGTAATTATTGCAATTGTCTCATTAGGAGACATAATCTGAGCAAATTGTGGATTGGTTTCAATCCTTTCTAGTTTAAAATTAGTAGTGATGACATTTGCCCAAGGTTCATCCATCAAGGAAATTAATTGATTAACAATTTGCTCAATAAGACTAATTTCTATCTCGGTAAAACTTCTGGTTTTGCTCTGATGAATTACCCTACCAGGACCACCTAACAATTTATCAATAATGGAAAATGCTATATCAGGGGAAATTTCCATAATAGCAGAACCATTTAGGGGTCTAAAGTCTATGATACCTAATACTACCGGCTCAGGTAAAGAATTGATAAATTCATAATATGTTTGAGGTTCTACTGATATGACTTCTGCTTGGCAAAAACTTCTTAATACGCCGGATAAATAAGATGCAATAAGTCTGGAATAGTTCTCATATATTACTTCCATGGTCCTTAATTGATCTTTGGCAAATTTGTTGGGTCTACGAAAATCATAAAGTCTTACTTTCTTTTCCTCAGTTTCATTTTGAATATCTGTAACGT
>JAAYKZ010000336.1 GCA_012522165.1 Clostridiales bacterium | reverse complement strand
GCACTATCTCCTATAAAATAAAGCATCCCTTATTACATCCTTTCTAATATTCATATTAAATCTCTTCCAGAGTGATGGCCTTCTTTTAAAATCAATTTCTTATAATCTCGGCAAGATATTCATATGCTGCAAAGTCTTTTTTCTTATCAAAATCATACAAGTCAGCAAATGGCTTTAAACAGTTATGTTTTCTTTCTACATTACAGCGTACTGGACTGTACTCCCAGTTATATAGATAGTGATACTTATTCCATCGAATATGTTCTATTTCCGACAAAACTGCAATTTCATGTGGCTCCAGGTTTTCTATTTCAGCCTTTATCCTACTGATTAAATTTTCATCCAAACCCTCCTCTAACATATTACAATTTACATCAAATCCCAACATCTTAAGCTTGACTATAATGTGATCCGCCTGGGATACATTGGAGTATCGTTTGAAGGCGGGAAGGGACTCCCATTTTTCCAGATGGTCAATCCCTTTCTTTTTTTGCTGTTCAATATATACTTCGTGAATTCGTTTAGCTCTGTTAAGCAGATTTTCATTGATAATGTATTCAAGAGTACATATTTCTTCAGTTGTACCAAAGGGGATAATTCTATGTATATCATCACCTGAACCAAAAAGTGTAGAAATAAGTGATTCCGTATCTGTGCGAATATAAATTTCCTTGGTCAGCTTTTCTTTTGCTGTGCTATTACTCATTGGGCATAATCTTATTATTTTGCTGAGAATGGCAATGTTATCATCATTGCTTTCGCAAAGTATAATACGGTCTGCCTTATTTAAAATGTCTAAACTCTCATACCAGGAATCAGAATGGAAATAAATCGCATCTCCCCTTGGATTAGGCATATTTATCGTGGCAAAAGAGTCCAACCGGTAATGGAGAGCACGAAATTCTCTCGAGTCTCCAAAGATATGATATTCAACCCCTTTGTCTATACTAAAGGTATTTTGCAATAAGCCATGTTCCAATATCTTCTGCCCAAACTTCGTAAAGCCGATAATCACCACCGTCTTGGGTTCAAAGATGGGATACTTCTGCCAATAGATTCTGGCACAGTTTTCATAAAGGTTAAAAATGTGTATGCGGTTTTCTCTTTCCAGATTTTCACGCACAGCGTTATTAAGATGAATATATACCCTTTGTTTTTGAGTGAGCTTTCCATTTAAGTATTTGTTATAAAACTCTATGGCTTCCTTGTCTTTATCGAAAATAATAATTTGATTGACAGCTTTCATAGCTAAACTGTGTTCCACATTAACAGAGCGTTTACCTATTTTTTCGCGCAAGTGAAAAGCATATACTGAATCTCCATGGACAGCATAGGAGTCAAATACTTTTAAGACTTTAAACCACACCACAATGCTGTCCTGAAATTTCTTGATTAATGTTATCACCGCACCGGCAGTGGCAAAAGGGGCAAGCCACCGGGCAAGCTCAACCAAAAAATTGATTTCTTCCAGATCTGTTTCCAATCCATATAGCCGGACAGCACTATAT
>JAAYKZ010000335.1 GCA_012522165.1 Clostridiales bacterium | reverse complement strand
TCTGAACAGGAAACTGCAAAACGAGAAGTGTTAGAGGAGACAGGGTTAAAGGTCTCTTTAGTTGATGAATTTAGAGCAACAATTAAATATATCAAGCCCAATGGGATAGCAAAAGAGGTTGTATATTTTATAGGAAAAGCAGCACCAGAGCATACTGTAAAGATCCAACAGGAAGAAATTCAAGAATATAGATGGCTTAAATTCAATGAAATATTTCCGTTGATAAGCTACGAAAATACTAGGGAAGTATTATTAAAGGCTAATAATTTTTTAAATCTTTAGTATAGCATATATCTATGTATATATTTACAGCGTGATAAAGATAAAACAGAGTGAGGTAGAATGGAGTATAAATATTGTGAAAATAAGAATTTTGAAGATTTGGCTTGTGGAAAGGTTATCTACTATAAGTCAGGCATGACAAATTTTCCTGTGAGGCTAGCACAGGAGATATATGGCCGTTGCGTAAGCTATTTGCAGAAAAAGCACAATATATGTATTTACGACCCCTGTTGTGGTGGCGGTTACTTGTTAACAGTTGTAGGTTTTCTTAATATGGGATCTATTAATAAAATTATAGGTTCTGATATTAATGAACAAGCAGTGGATTTGGCATGGCAAAATCTATCCCTATTATCAGAAGAAGGACTTGAGAAAAGAATTAGGCAGCTAAATAGTTACTATGCCCAATTTGGTAAGCAATCTCATAAAGAAGCAATAGACAGTGCAATAAGGCTTATGAATAGAATTAAGGAATATGATAGAAAGCCTACTATCTCTGTTTTTAAAGGGGATATTCTTACCAAAGAAACTTTAGCAGCCCAGGATTTCAAAGCTGATATTGTGATAAGCGATGTTCCCTATGGGAATTTGGTGTCATGGCAGGGTGATGAACAAGATCCTATAAATATTCTGCTAGAAAATCTTATGCCAATTCTGAAGCCTGGTTCTGTTGTAGCTATTTGTTCAGACAAAAGACAAAAGATAAAAGTAGAAAATTATAAACGACTTGAGAGACAACGTATAGGCAAAAGAAAATTTGAGATATTAACTCCATTGATTTAAGGTGAATTAAGATGGAATTTAGAAAAGCAGTCGAGACAGATCTAAATGCTGTAATGAATATAATTAGTCAGGCTCAAAACTATCTTAAAGAACAGGGGATTGACCAATGGCAAAATGGTTATCCCAACAGACAAACTATTATAAATGATATTGAAAATGGCCATTCATATGTTTTACTAAAAGATGATATAATCGTTGGTACTGTAGCCATTATACCAGGCGTTGAAAAAACCTATGAATCTATTTATAATGGTGAATGGAAGAGCACTGGGGAGTATGTTACAATACATAGGATAGCCATTGATTCCAGATATAAGCGGTTAGGATTTGCAACTATGATCTTGGACAAGGCAGAAGAATTGTGTAATAGTCTGGGTATTAGTAGCATTAGAATAGATACTCATGAAGAAAACCTGCTAATGCAGAATTTGCTACAAAAGAACAACTATGAATACTGTGGTATAATCTATCTGGAGGACAAAAGCAAAAGACTTGCCTTTGAGAAAGTATTGTAGTTTGGTAGTGTATTATGCAATGAATTTAGATAAAAACTTATGTTTATGGAGGGATAAAAATCAAAGCATTTATTTTTGACATGGATGGAGTAATAATTGATAGTGAGCCCTTGCACTTTGAGTCCGATAGAATGGTAATGAGGGAGTTTGGAGTAGAGTTAACAGATGAAGATTTAAACCGATTTGTTGGTGTGGCCAACCCACAGATGTGGGCAGAGCTCAAGGATAAGTATAGTATTAATATAACAATTGCGGAGCTATTGGAAAGGCAGCATGCGAGTAAGCTGAAGCTACGGTAGGAGAGGGAACTAGAAACTATTAGCGGCATTGATGAATTAATTTCAGATTTACAGAAAAAAGGCATAGCCATTGCTTTAGCGTCTTCATCTTCAAGGGAATTTATTGAGCTAGTTTTAAAGAAACTTGGGATTACTGAGTGTTTCCAGGTTATTGTAAGTGGAGATGAGGTTGAGAAGGGTAAACCAGAGCCAGATATATTTCTAAAAGCTGCTGAACTTTTAAAAGTGTCTCCAGAGAATTGTATAGTGCTGGAAGACTCTCAGCACGGAGTAAATGCTGCTAAAAATGCTGGCATGAAGTGTATAGGGTTTATAAATCCTAATTCTGGCAATCAAGACCTGTCTAAGGCAGATAAAGTGGTTTCTACACTAGTAGGACTAGAATATTACAGTCTTTATGAGAGTTAAACTAATTGAAATTATAAAGATTGTGAGGGATACAAATGAAATCATATAGAAAAGAGCTAGTTTTTAACGTACCTTCCCGTAGAGGGTTCATAAATATAACAGATCAGGTTCAGGCTTGTGTAGATGAGAGCGGAATTAAAGAGGGGTTAGTGCTAGTAAATGCTATGCATATAACAGCCAGCGTATTTATAAATGATGACGAGTCAGGCTTACACCATGATTTTGAAGTTTGGCTTGAAAAACTTGCTCCTGAAAAACCCTATAGTCAGTATAGGCATAATGACTTTGAAGACAATGCTGATGCCCATCTTAAGCGTCAGATTATGGGCAGGGAAGTGGTGGTAGCTATTACCCATGGGCGTTTAGATTTTGGGCCGTGGGAGCAGATTTTTTAGGGCGAGTTTGATGGTAAACGTCCAAAAAGAGTACTTGTCAAAATTATTGGAGAATAGAGGTAGATAAATGATATTATCTGGAAAAGAAATTAAGAGAAGGTTAGGGAAAGAGATAATTATTGAGCCATTTAATGAAGGTCAGTTAAATCCTAATAGCTATAACCTAAGACTTCACAATGAACTGCTAGTATATGAAGACCATGTTTTGGATATGAAAAAGGAAAACAAGGCCAAGAAGATAATAATTCCCGATGATGGTTTAGTATTAGAGCCAGGAAAGCTATATCTGGGTAGGACTGTTGAATATACAAAAACAGATAAGCTAGTTCCCATGCTAGAAGGTAGATCTTCCATAGGAAGGTTAGGGTTATTTATTCATGTAACAGCTGGATTTGGGGATGTGGGCTTTAGTGGATACTGGACATTGGAGATGTTTTGTATTCAACCTATTAAGATATATCCAGGAGTTGAGGTTTGTCAAATTTATTATCATGCCATTGAAGGAGATTATGAAAAATATAGTAGCGGCAAATATCAAAACAACACTGGAATACAACCTAGTTTATTGTTTAGGGATTTTGAAAAGAAATAATTGGATTTCTTAAATCTGCACAATATTTATAAAACGAACTCATTACATAATCATAATGGCTATTGATAGTTCATTTTACCAATGATTTGGTCGAAACTAAGGGTAAAGTTTTCTTATCCAAATCAACTAAGCTGTTCATTTATCAATAGCCGTTATGATTTTATTTTTAACAGACTAGTATTTTTCTAATATAGGCTGAATTTGTTGGTGCTTCATGGCTTTTAGAATACTAGGTACCATATTTCATGAAAACCCTCTTTGATCAATATGCAGAAGAGTGAGCCTGGAAAATATATATGAAACTAACAGGGGAATAATACCTTAATAAAAATTTTATATTCTAGTAGATGATTTTTATGGGTAATAATGGTATTATTAATAATAATCCAATCCTTTGCTAATGGGAAAACTAAATACTAGTTATTAAATAACAGTTATTGGAAGAAGGGATATGAGATATGAACCATTTGATTTGGCATACGCAATCCAAAGAAGAGGTAGAAAAAGCTTTAGAAACTTCTTTTGAAAAGGGATTATCAGAAGAAGAAGTGGCTAAGCGATTGGAAAAATACGGTTCCAATGAGTTGGAACATAAAAAACGCAGGACCATAAGGGATATGGTAATTGATCAATTTAAAGATATTATGATCATTCTCTTAAGTATTGCAGCTATTGTCTCAGGATTGTTAGGAGAGATAACAGACACCATTATTAAACT
>JAAYKZ010000334.1 GCA_012522165.1 Clostridiales bacterium | reverse complement strand
CTCATGTTGATAGGAGTATTGAAGAACCTGAAGTATTTTTAACTACCAATATTATTGGTACCCAGATCTTACTTGATACTGCCAAAAAGTATTGGAAAATCAATCCGGATGATAAATATTGTAGGAAATATAGAGAGAACGTAAAGTTTGTACAGATATCTACAGATGAAGTATATGGTGATCTGGGTGAAACAGGGATGTTTGTAGAAACTATGCCCCTAGAGCCAAATAGTCCTTATTCTGCATCCAAGGCCAGTGCTGATATGATTGTTAGGGCCTATCATAGAACCTATGGTATGCCAATTAATATAACCCGTTGTAGTAATAATTATGGACCTTATCAATTCCCGGAGAAATTAATCCCATTAATGATTAATAACTGTTTAAATGATAAAGAATTGCCTGTCTATGGTGATGGAATGCAGGTAAGAGACTGGCTACATGTAAAAGATCATTGTTCAGCAATTGATACGGTTCTTCATAAGGGTCTGGATGGTGAAGTTTATAATATAGGTGGTAATAATGAAAAGGCTAATATTGAAATAGTGAAACTGATCATTAAAACACTGGGCAAGTCAGAAAGCCTTATTAGATATGTTAAAGATCGCCCCGGCCATGACAGAAGATATGCCATAGATAATACAAAAATAACCACACAATTAGGCTGGAAACCTGCTTATACCTTTGAAGAGGGCATTAAAGAAACTATAGAGTGGTATTTGAACAATACTGATTGGATTGAGAATATAGTATCCGGTGATTATATGGATTATTACGAAAAGATGTATTCTGGTATCGATGAAGTAGCTGCTTCAGAAGAATAAGTTTAGACATGCTGAAATTCTTTTAATGTGCGTATGTAAAATCTCTAAAGGGGAGCTGTTTTACAATGAATGTACTTGTAACAGGTGGTGCCGGATATATTGGTTCACATACCTGTGTTGCCCTGCTAGAAGCAGGTTATAATGTTATTGTTGCTGATAATCTATCAAACAGTAGAATTGAGACTATATACAGCATAAAAGAGATAACAGGAAAAGATTTAATCTTTTATCAGATAGATGTGACCGATAAAGCTAAAGTAGAAGAAGTTTTCAAAAATCATTCACTGGATGGTGTAATTCACTTTGCTGGATTTAAGGCCGTAGGGGAGTCTGTGATAAAACCACTCCAGTATTACTATAATAATGTTGTGAGTACCATAGTATTAAGTGAAGCCTGCCTGAAGTATGGGGTCAATAAATTTGTTTTCAGTTCATCTGCAACAGTTTATGGAGATAATAAAGTTCCTTTTGTAGAGAGTATGGAATTAAAGCCTACTACTAATCCCTATGGTGAAACAAAGGTTATCAGTGAAAGAATATTACGGGATGTAGCAAAGGTTAATACTGATTTCTCAGTGTCCCTGCTCAGATACTTTAATCCCATTGGTGCACATGAAAGTGGATTGATTGGAGAAATGCCTAGTGGTATTCCGAATAATTTAATGCCTTATATAACCCAGGTAGCAAAGGGCAAGCTGGAGAAGTTATTTATTTATGGTAATGATTATCCTACAGTAGATGGAACCGGAGTCAGAGATTATATTCATGTCATGGATCTGGCTGAAGGTCATGTAGCAGCCCTCGAGAAATTGAGTCCTG
>JAAYKZ010000333.1 GCA_012522165.1 Clostridiales bacterium | reverse complement strand
TTCCAATTCTATTCATTCCGCTTATATTTACACTACTATTTTTACTAGCGCACTGCTCTGTATCAAATATCAAAGGAATGTAGCTTTTACGTTTTAGTGATAATTGTTAATTAGCTGTTCAAATTTTAATTTGCAATGTGTATTTAAAATTTATATATAAGGTAATTAGAGTGCAGTAAATAATATTTTTGGGGGTTAGGAAATGCCAAGTTATAACTATAAGGTTAAAACCGAGGCAGGAAAGGTATTAACCGGAGAAGTAAAAATAGAAAGTGAACATGAATTACGGAGAATATTAGAAGAAAAAGGGTATAAAGTTGTAGATATTGTAGAAAAAACTCCGCTTACAGACATTAGCGAAATCAAACTATTCCAAAAGAGGGTTAAAATAAATGATTTAGCCATATTTTGCAGACAATTTGCTATAGTTTTAGAAGCTGGTGTGCCGATAGCACAATCTTTAGAAGTTCTAAAAATTCAAACTACTAATCCCACTCTTAAAAGACGCATTAGTGATATATATGATGATATACAAAAAGGTATTGCTTTATCAAGTGCTTTTAGGAAACACGAAGATATTTTCCCGGAATTTTTAATAAATATGGTTGAAGCTGGTGAAATAAGCGGACAACTGGATTTAGTATTCCAAAGAGTAGCTTCATATTTCGAAAAGCAGAGCAAATTAAATAGCAAAATAAGAGGTGCTCTTGCTTATCCAATTGTGGTTTGTATAATTGCTGTTTTAGTTGTAGTAGTTTTGATGATTGGTGTTGTACCACAATTCATAGAGGTGCTGGAAAGTTTTGGAACTGAGTTGCCAGTTGTTACTAAAATCTTGGTATCTGTAAGTACTTTTTTTAAAAGATTTTGGTACTTAATGCTTTTGGCTTTAATAGCATTGGTGGTTTTCATTGCAGCGTACAGAAAAACCCGTGAAGGAAAATTGTTTTTTGGTAAATTGCTAATTAGCATTCCTATTATAAAAAATCTAACCAGAAACATTATAACTGCAAGACTGACAAGAACATTAGGAACATTGATGGCAAGTGGAGTTTTGTTAATACAATCTATGGAAGTTGTAGCAAAAGTTATTGGAAATGCAGTAATTGAAAATAAGATGATGGATGCTATTGAAGAGATTAAAAAAGGTAGAGGGCTGACAGCTCCCATTTTAGCAATGAAATACTTTTCACCACTTTTAATATCAATGATAAGAATTGGTGAAGAATCTGGTAATTTGGATTTTGCTTTAGATAAGGCGGCAGACTTTTATGATCAGGAAGTTGAAACATCTGTACAGCAGTTAACAAGTATAATAGAACCGTTATTAATAGTGTTCTTAGCTTTAACAGTTGGGTTTATTGTTGTAAGCGTTTTATATCCAATGCTTACGCTGTACGATACATTAATAGAGATATAACTTTTGCTTATCTGCTTATCTTATTCCAAAAAAGTTTAGGGGGGGAGATGAGACTACATGCTTCTAGGAATTTGATAAAGCAATAAGCATGGGGGTAAATATAAAAACATAAAACAAAAAACAATAGGAGGGCTAAGTATGAAAAAAATGTTAAGAAATCAAAAAGGTTTTTCACTAGTTGAGTTACTTATAGTTATTGCAATAATGGGTGTTTTAGCAGCACTGGCGTTCAGTATGTTTGCGGGTATACTAGGAAATAGTAGAAGAAGAGCAGACGAGAGAACAGCAGATCAAATAGCTAAAGCGTTGACATCTTATATAGTTGAATCAGGAGATACTAAACTTGAAATTTTAGATGGTACTAGAAGTGCAGATTATACTGTATCTTTTGAAGAGGCAGATGGTACCCCAGCTGGTAATCCTCCAACTGTTTCAGTTGCTTCTGGTAAAGATGCTTCACAAGGATTGGTTGAAGCACTTCAACATGTTATTGTTGTAGAAAATAATACTACAAATAGAACAATTAAATATGGTCCATATTTAACACCAAAAGAAGGTAGTGACATTGGGTGGGGAAACTATGCTCCAACATGGTCTGGTCATAAAGCTGGATATAGTATTATAGTATTTTCAGATTTACAAAAAGCTGATGTTGTTCCTGTACCAGATAATGCTGCTACAACTGGAGCTCTGGACTCTGTGGGTGACCCATTAGCATGTGGAGTTAAGTTAGCACCATAATATTTTAGAAATGAATGTTCTATAATTATATGTTTTTGTCCGGCTGGAGTAATGTCCAGCCGGGAAAACTATAAAATCTTATTACAGGGGGGATA
>JAAYKZ010000332.1 GCA_012522165.1 Clostridiales bacterium | reverse complement strand
GTATATAATATAAGTTATTATTATCTTTAAGAAAACATGTTGACCCCTTTGCATCAAAAATGAAACCCGTTTTACTATATCGTGCAGAAAAGGTTGAAATTGTTAATGAACTCCATGTTATTCCTTTTTTAAAGTAATAGTTTATATTTTGGGGTCTTGACCTTAATTTACCACTCGAATCTTTATAATTTCTTATTTCATACCCTTCGTTTTGCCAATTTACCACATATTCATTGTTGCCATACCACTTCCTAAAACTACCTCCTTTATTATAAGGATACCACTTATGTCTATTATTTTGAGTTTGTTCCGAACATATATAATTAAAACCGATTTTTTCGAACTCAATCTCAAACCAATACCTTAGAAATCTATCATTATCCCCAGTAATTAATCCCTGCCTTGCATCAGCAATATCCTTTAAATTATTTGATTTTTGAAAAACGGTTTTGATTTTTTCACTTATCCAGTATGCAATAGAGTAATTTGGTAAACTAATATAATTTTCCTGTCGGTTTAAAAATTCATTATCATCTATAAAGAACATTTTCTCCTTGCTTTCAATGCTATCCACTTCTCCTTGATTAAAAAATAACTTTTTGTATCTTGCTAAATATGAATTTATATTACATTTACGAATAATAAATGATGTTGTTCCAAAATCTGAGCCAAAAATACCCCTACCTAAATGCATCATATTAATAATAGTATTTTTCATAATTATATCTTTTCTTAATAAAGTATATGATGTTAAAAACATCCATGATGGAATATTTATCATAGCCATAAACCCAATAGAATTACAATAATTAATGGAAGTTTCCATAAACACTGTGCTTAAATCACCTTTACTTTTTGGAAAATTCCTGCTTAGATAATTTTTAAGAATAATATTCATCCCTCCATCCCCCATATACGGCGGATTTGTACATACCACATCATACTTCTGACTCATAATCCTTGCCTGCTTAACCAAAGCCGGTATCTTCTCAAGAATTATATTCCTATACTGATATTCAAATAAATCCTGTGTTCCCCCATTCCTTATCTCTTCCAGCCTTCTCTCAATAGCATCAAAATCAATAGGCTTTACTTCAAGGATAGAGCCATACTCCTTGGCATCATTGAAAACATTTATAAGATACTCTACATCCTCTCTGTGTATCCGCTTCTCTATTTCGGTCTCCTCGGGATTTACAAGATAGTCTATAGCCTCTTTAGGAAAACCATTGCTTTCCTGTATAGCACATACATTAACATTTACCTTTTCCCTGAATATCCTCCTGCTCTTGCTCCTTGCCTTCATCATTACTGCAAAATAGGCAAGTTGTGCCGCCCTGTCGTCTATATCCAGTCCATACAGGTTATTTTCAAGAATAAGCCTTGGAATATCCCTTTCGGAATATCCCGCACTCTTGTAGATATCATAAAGCACATCAAAGGCATACACCAAAATATGTCCGCTGCCCATAGCAGGGTCCAGCACCTTAATGTCTTCTGGTCTTATATCCCTGCTTTTAGCCCTTATTTCTTCCAACTGTTTCTGAACTTCAGGTTCCTGCTCTGCTTCCTCAAGGTAGTACTCCCATTTGCTTCTCAATTCTTCATCAGGATGCCCTTCCAGCCATAGTCTCCCTAGGGAGTTTTCCACCATATATTTAACAATCCAGTCAGGAGTAAACAATTGAGTTGCAGCAGGAATATTTTCCTTGGTTATCTTGATATTCTTTTTCAGACCTTCAAATACTTCATCTTTTTTCTCAGAAATATAATACTGGTACATCCAACCGATGATTTC
>JAAYKZ010000035.1 GCA_012522165.1 Clostridiales bacterium | reverse complement strand
CTAGCTATTCTAAGAAAAAATCAGCTATCTTTTCATTTTTACTTAACAGCTCCATTAATATAATCTATTGTGCTGGTTCAACAGCAATATTCCTAATTCACACTGTTATTGATAAGTGAGTCCCTCTAAAGATTTCAATCTAAATCCCACAATTCGCGTTTACTAGTAGAAACAGCTATAGCACCTGCTTTTAAGGCTTGTATAACATCCTCTTTTTCTGTTATCATCCCTCCTGCTATTACAGGTGGAGAAATTTTATTTTTAAACTCTGATATGGCCTTTGGTATAATTCCTGGCATTACTTCAACAAAATCTGGCTTATAGCTTTCTACCATTTTAATTCCGCTTTCGAAAGACAAAGAATCTATCATGAAAATTCTCTGAACAGTAAGTAATCCGATCTCTTTTCCATGGCGTAAAAGATGGCTCCGTGTAGATAATATGCCGTCAGGCTTTACATTTTTTTTTATATAATCTATAGCTGCCATGTCTTTAGCTAAACCATCAATCAAATCTACATGTACAAAAACCTTTTTTCCCGAATCCTTTAAACAGGAAACTCTATTATGTATTTCCATTATGTTGCCTGACAATAAAAAAAATACCTCTACTTTTCTTTGTTCTATCTCATTTGGTAATACCATATGGGGTAATGCTCCAATGATTGGATTTGCGGCTAATAAATCATATATATTATTCATGGATATTCCTCCTAAAGCAAGGATCAGTGCATAGGTGATTAAGTATATTATAGCATAGAAATTTTACTTGTATAAGCTATATTAATAATTGAAATTTTTGTTATTTCTTTTACATCAATCACTAAAATTAGTCTTCTATAGATGCTTATGAATTATTTACATTAAATAAAAAAAGAGAATAAGCAGAAACTATAAAAGCATTAAATCCTAAAAATATATTTATTATCATTAACAATATTTGGGATATAATGCTTTGCTTTTATTTTAGGCTTTCTAATTCCATTAATAAAGGAGGTAATATACTTTGAAGAAAAGAATATGGGTATTGTTAAGTATTATTTTGATAATAGGAGCTATGGCATTAGCTGGATGTACTACTGCTGATAGGCGTCCAGAGGATACAACTCCTAATCAAAATAGAACAACAGTGCCTAGACAAACAAGGGTAACACCGCCTACTACTCCTACCCCTGGAACGACTAGAACTGCTCCTAATAACACCAGGGTAGTGCCTCGTACGACTTCACCAAGAACTATTCCAGATAGTCCTGGTACCACAGACATCCCTGGCACAACCCCAAGGACAGTTCGTCGTAGTGAAACTATGGGCGACAACACCGCCAGAAGCACAGCACAGAGAATAGCCAATGCTGTTGCTAAAGAAAGGAATATTGATTCTGCTAGCTGTGTAATTACTGGGGACACTGCCTTAGTAGGAGTACAATTTGAAAAACAGTATAAAGGCGATCTAACAAATGCCATAAAAAAATCAGTGGAAAAACGTGTTAGAGACATAGAACCAGATATTGATAACGTTGTAGTAACTGCTGACCCTGATCTTCTAAGCAGAATTAAAACTATAGCATCAGATATAGAAAATGGGAAACCTTTATCTGGCTTTACCGAGGAAATAGAAGAGATTATTAGAAGAATTAATCCCTTTTAATAGAAACCACATCCTCAAATAAAAAGGTGAGCATAGGATTTTAATTTATGCTCACTCTTTTTTCTTTTTATTTCTCTTATTAATTCCATATAATTCTGTAATTCAAATATTCTTTTTGAAAAGTGATTAGAACATTTTTAGCTGCTCGTAGTCCTCATCGCCAGAACTCTCCGAGTTGTTATCATCTATCCTATTTATAAAGAATTCATCGCTAACCTTGGATTTAAGGATTCTTTGGACATGCTTAATGTCAGCATTTTTATCCAGCCAGGCATCTATATCATTTTTTTTAATTATAAGAGGCATTCGAGAATGAATATTTTTGATGTCTTCTTCTGCTTCAGTAGTAATGATGACAAAGGTCAGCTGCTTTATAGAATGACTATAATCCATGGATAACTTGAAAATCCCTCCAAGTGAAATAAGGCTTTGATTCTTAAGGCCTATCCCATACTTAACCTTCTTCCCCCCGCCCTCCTCTTTCCATTCATAGTACAAATTAGCAGGAATTATGCATCTTGCGGTGTAAAAGGACTCCTTAAACATGGGTTTATTCATAATAGTCTCGGACCGTGCATTTATAACCATGCCCTTCTTAAATCCAAATGGAAATCCCCATTTAGCATGAGCAATTGTTCTTTGATCACTGTCAAATATTATGGGAGCACTTGTAGAGGGGAAGATCTCGCCTGCCTTGTATTCTTCCGCTTTTGTACGCAGTATTTTATATGTCTTTATAATCTCCCTTATTTCCGTGTCCAACAAGTATCTACCACACATATCAATATACCTTCCCATCCATCATTTCATTAATACTATTTTACTACAATTATGAATCTGTGCAGGATAACTTTCGGCAATTTGTCCATCATAAAAAATTTGTACCCTATCTCCTTCTTTAATGTCATCCACCCTAATCTCATCTCCATCAGCATTTACTAAAGTTGTTTTTCCTAAAGAAACAGAAATTTTATCAGCAGATGATAATTCAGATGAATCAGCCTCTGGCTCCACTAACAAAAAGGATTGGTCATTTTCAAGTACGGTAGCATTAAAAGATATTCCTTCTTCGGTAGAATTGTTTTTGCTAACATTATTGCATCCTGAAAAAATACCGACTATAAATAGTATACACAAAACAAAGATTATATGTCTATTCATAATTAAAACCTCCTTACAAGTTCAGACGAAATTAATTGCTTATTGTTCCATAAAAAACAAAATAGGCTATATGATTTCACGCTTTTACGGATAATCATATAGCCTACTTTGCGTTAATACTGGCACCCCCAAGGGGATTCGAACCCCTGTTGCCGCCGTGAGAGGGCGGAGTCTTAACCACTTGACCATGGGGGCAAATATGGCTGCGGAACTAGGATTCGAACCTAGACACTATGAGTCAGAGTCATATGTGCTACCGTTACACCATTCCGCAATATAATTCGTACCAACGTTTAATATTATATCATATGATCAATAATTGTCAATAAAAAATTGTTTTAAGTTAGCTTAAGATAATAGCAACCCCCCACTTTACGCGGGGGTTTGCTTCTCCCATAATGCCGTTCTCTACTATTATTAGACCCGCCTCTCGGCAGGTGGGTGCCCTATTGCCCAATTCTGCCTTCCCCACTAGGGACATGGCATCCTATGGTCAAACCCGAGCTCCCGTAGTCATACTGTGGGTTAATAACAATAGATTAACGAACATTACAGGATTATAAGTTAATCTGCTTATCTTACTGTACCTATATAATAATATAACTCAACCACTTTTTCAATAGATAATAATATCCATATTCATTGCTTTCTCGTCATCAACTCCACTATTTTGGGATTTTATAAGATTTCCTTGATTTACATAGCCAAATCAATTTTTTTATGTTAATTCAAGGCTCAAAAATAGGTGAAACAGATTGATATTCAATACGCTGGCAAGATTCGCAATAATAAAGGTGGACACATAGGTGATCACCTATCAATAACTTTTTATTATCTACACTAAAGCTTTCCTTATCCATATAAGGATAATATGGGTCCATATAGTCTTCCATCTTTCCCATCTCATCCATCTGTTTCCCGCAGTTTATGCATGTCTTATTGAGATGAGAGAGACCATTACAAATAGGACAAACTTGTTCAACCATTTTAAGTCTGATCTATTCCTGTCAGCACTTCATCAAATATCTCACATGCTCCATCATTCCAATGCAGACATATGTCACATGAATCATCACCTGTTCCCATAGCACTGTTTGTAAAACCTTCATATGCGGGACTATATTCTGGACATACAGCGGCAACATATCGCTTTTGTTCAAAGCTAGGAGCTTCTCTTTTCATAATAATCCTTCCTTTCAATAAAACAAATTCTATCTTGATTTTATTATCTCACCCTTGATTTCTTATATTCATGCTAAGGAACGAAGTTCCGATTTATCTTCAAATTTCATAGCCCATTTACCGCATCTATCTCCCCATCTCGCTAAAATATTATCACCTGCTTTAAATTCTACTATCTCACAGTTATTTGGACAATCTTCGCATTCAAAAGTTCTGGCTTTAAAATCTTGCTTCATGTTTTCTATGCCTCTAAAGGAAGTACTACCTTTTCTTTCTACCTCTTTTTGTGCCAAAATGGCTACCCCAATAGCTCCCATTACATCATAATGTTCTGGTACCATTACCTTATATCCTAATGCTTCTTCAAAAGCGGCCCGTATACCTTGGTTAGCAGCTACTCCTCCTTGAAAAACTATGCTGGGAAGAATATCTTTTCCCTTTGCCACATTACTAAGGTAATTTCTTACCAATGCTTCACATAAACCTCTAATAATATCCTCTGGAGGACATCCCATCTGTTGTTTATGAACCATGTCTGATTCAGCAAAAACAGCACATCGTCCTGCTATTCTTACAGGTGACTTGGATTTTAATGCCATTTCCCCAAACTCTTCTATAGGGATATTAAGGCGTGCTGCTTGTCGATCTAAAAAAGAGCCAGTACCTGCAGCACATACCGTATTCATAGCAAAATCTGATACAACGCCGTTACGTATTATAATTATCTTTGAATCCTGGCCTCCTATTTCTATTACCGTTCTAACATCAGGAAAAAAAGTGAGCACTGCTACACCATGGGCTGTAATTTCATTTTTTACCACGTCAGCACCCACCATAACAGCTGCCAAATCCCGTCCACTACCTGTAACTCCTACACCATTTATTTTTATATTCCCACCATTTCTTATATACATATCTTCCATAGCCTTTTTTAATATTGGTATAGGCTTGCCTTCAGTTCGGACATACAGCTTGTCTATAACTTTTTGTTGTTCATTCATAAGTACCAGATTTATACTAACTGAACCTACATCAATTCCAAGATAATACTTTTCCAGATTCATTTTCCTTTCTACTCCTTTCCAGATGCAAGAGATCTACAAATGCTTCTAATCTGGTTTGATAGCCTGCCTCACCGGTTAGTTCATCCACTACTAAAGTCATGATAGGAATATTCTCTTCCTTTGCTATAGTGGGAAGTATACTTTCTGCTACAATCTCTGGCATACAACCAAAGGGCAAGATTTGTATAATGCCATCCATTCCTTCACGACAATAGTTTAGGGTATGAGCCACAGTTTCCCAAGCGTGGCCCCCAATGCATAATCCTAAATAATCCTTTGCTTCATCTAGTATTCTTTTTTGTCTTCTCCTGAACTTTATATCAGGAGCTAAATGAAATTTTACCCAACCATCTACCGACATTTCCCTATGGACTTCTACGCCCATATCTCCCAATCTCTTCTCAATGTCAAGATTGACATAAGGTTCTATTATGGTGTATATCTCACCAACAAGCCCTACTTTTATAGGTCTTTTGTTATTATCAACTGCAATATTTTCCAGCTGTTTTTTAGTTTCATAAATGCAATCTAAAATCTCTTGTGCGCCCTTAACCCTTCTAATTTTTTCTTCAAATCTATTAAAAATTCTATCAGTATCACCTTTATGTACTTCTCTGCAGCGCTTTTTTAATACTAGTTGAAGGAGTTTTTCTGTTTCTTCGCATACTTTAAAAGCTTTATTTATTGCCCTTAAACCTTTATAAAAAGAACTGTTTCCAGATATCTTTTTTACTCTTTCCCAAAATTCTTTCATTCCTTCTTTGGGAGGATCCAGTATAACTATATCCACATCATATCCTAGATCCCTTAATATCTCCTTTTGCACAACTCCATAATATCCAAATCTACAAGGACCACAGCTGCCTGATAATACTATAGTATCTGCTCCCCTCTTTATGCTTTCCACATAATTACCTATAGTTACCTTTAAGGGCAAACAAGCCATTTCTGGGCAGGATTTAAGTCCAATCTCTAAAGTCTTTTTACTTATCTTGGGAGGAATAACAATATCTACTCCCAATTCATCAAATAAAGCTTTAACCGGAATATACATCTTGCCCATGTGAGGAAAGGTTATAACCACTTTTATCCCTCCACTCCAGCATATCTATGAAGGCTTCCAGCCTGGTATCAAATCCCCCTTGTCCACTATGCTCATCTACAGTAAATACGGCGTAAGGAAGTCTATGCTTTCGTGCATTAAATCTCCGTATCAACTCTTCTACAAAAGAGTCTATGCCGCATCCAAAACTAGACAAAAATATAATACCATCTACTTCATTACCCTTTAGCCATTCAATGCCACTGCCCAATAGTTTCTTACCATAGCTCCAAAACAATCTTTTAGGCATTGCTTCTAAGTTATCCTCTATAGTTTTTTGAGGTATATTAGCTACTACTTTAACATCATAACCTTTAAGACGTATTTTTCTGACTATATCCATGGATATATATCTATCACATACTAAATAGGGATGAGCAATTATTCCTATCACACCTTTACTATGTTCTTGTTTGTCCCAATTTTCCTTTGGATGAAGAATGGCCAAGGGATTTTGTCCAGATTCTAGCATGATCTCATATATATATTGTCTACTAATAGCCTCTTTATATGCTCTCTCTACATCTCTGCTGTCTACCCCAAGCTGCCTGCCAAGATCCTTAAATGCATCTTTTTTATCCCTAGCATCTTTATGTAGATTGTAGTTAAAAATTAATAAAGGCGGGAGATTTTCAATAGAATTTTTAATCATTTCTGGTAAGCCTATAAATTTAGGGCAAATAAATTCACCTGGAGAAACACTGACTAATCTTGGTATAAAGATAGCATCAACTTTACCTACTAAAGCTGCCACATGGCCATGAAACAACTTAACAGGTAAACAGGCGTCATCTACACATAAAGATACTCCTTTATTTAATATATCCTTGGTGGTAGGTGATGATATAGTAATTTTGAATCCCAAATGGTTGAAAAAAGTTTGCCACATTGGAAAATAATCAAAATATGATAATGCCCTTGGAATTCCTATATTCACTACTTTTCCCTCCCATTAGTTCTGAGTTTCATCAATCTTTTCTATTATTGACACACAAAAGGATTATTATAACAGTGAAAGGACAATGCTATGATTTAGAATAGAACACTAATAGAAGGAAAACACCACTAAAAGCTGTTAAAATAGCTGGCTAAAAAGTATTGATACTTTGAATAAATTAGTATATACTAAAAATAGTGGAATATATTACATATAGATTTGTATAAATATTCTATCATTTTATTCCACGTAAATATTAAAATGGAGGGCTGATGTTATGAAAACCGTTAATATTAAATTGTCCCTTGCTGAAAACGTAAAGGATTTTGTCAACATCGTTAGCAAATATCCTTACGAAATTGACCTTCGTTCCGGACGTCATGTAGTGGATGCAAAGTCTATACTAGGAATTTTTAGCCTTGATCTTAGCAAACCTATAATCGTTGAAATCTACTCCGACGATTGTGATGACCTGCTAGAGGAAATCAAGAAATTTATGATCTAATAGCAAAACCCTCGAAATTCGAGGGTTTTATAATTGAAAATTTAGTTACTATGTAGTAGACCAGTTCTCTTTAATATAGGCAAAACATATATAGAGCTTATGGATGCAATAATTGCCGAAAGCAAATCTGTAGGTATAAAAGGTATTAGCCCTACACCTATTACAGCTGATATTGACATTGATTTGTGTAAATAAAAATTCATAATAAGATATAAATGAGTCAAACCACATACATATAGGCCAACTAAACCCATTAAGACTGCCCCAAATACTCTATGTAGTTTGTACTCCTTCATATTTTTTGTTACTTTACCAATTATATAAGAACATAGAGCAAATCCTACAAGATAACCAAAGGTTGGCTGTAATACATAGGCTGGTCCTCCTCCATTGGTAAATATAGGAATACCAATTAAGCCTATTGCCAAGTATAATAGCTGTGAATATAGTCCCCGTTTGGCACCTAGTAACAATCCTGAATAAGCACAGAATAGGACCTGTAATGTGATAGGAACATAAGGTATAGGAATTTTAATAAAAGCTCCTATTGCTGTTAATGCTGCAAACAAGGCTATTAAAATCATATCCTTAGCTTTAAAATTCCCCATAAAAATATACCCCTTCTTTTTTTAACTTATAATGGGGATATTGTATCAAACCAATTCACACTTGTCAACCTAGATTATCGGATTGGTTTACATCTTTGCCTTAGATAAAATAACACTTCTTGACTATAGCTCCAAAGGGAATAAACTACCTGAAAATCCTTATAAACCTGCATTATAACCTGCGACATAGCCTGATGACCATGCCCATTGAAGGTTAAATCCTCCACATTGTCCATCTATATCAATAATTTCACCTGCAAAATAGACCCCTTTCGTAATCTTAGATTCCATGGTATTAGGGTCAATTTCTGTTGTATTGACGCCCCCTGCTGTTACTTGTGCGCTAGACCATCCCCTTGTTCCTCTTATCCTAAATCTCCAATCCGTTAAAATACTAGCAATACTTCTTTGCTGCTCCTTTGAAAGAGTTTGAACAGGGGCTTTAAGGTTTTTGATTCCCGCCTCTTTTAACAACACAGGTATAAGCCTTTTATTAATTAACCCCACTAAACTAAATTCTATAGTTTTTCCTGCAGCCTTTTTAAAACGCTGTTCTATTAGGTTATTGATTTCATGACTTGACATGGTATCCAGTATAGTTACCTTTAAAACGGGATTCTGTCCCTTCAGCAGTAGTTCTCCAGCTTTTCGACTTATTTGTAATATTGGAGGTCCCGATACCCCATAATTAGCAAAGAGAATGTCTCCTCTATCCTTAGTCACAGATCTATTGTTTAGTAAAATTTCTGCGGTTCCTACAAATTTCACGCCTTGAATCTGCTTGAAAAAGGAGCCCTCTAGCATAATTTGCACTAAACCAGGAAAAATATCAACTATAGAGTGTCCCAGCTTCCGTGCAAGATCATAGCCGTTTCCATCAGAACCGCTAGATGGCATTGCTTTCCCGCCCGTGGCAATAATTATCCTGTCCCCTTGGATAGAAGATCCATCTTCAAGCTTAAGCTCAAAATTATAATTTCCTTTAACAAGGATATTCTTTACATAAGCGTTACATAAAACTTTTACTTTCCTTTTGTCTAACTCATATCGAAGTACATCTAGTACACTTGAAGCTTGATCCGACATGGGAAAAACCTTACCCATATCTTCAACTTTATGAGCAATCCCTAGCTCTTCAAAAAAATCAATAGTACGATATACATCAAACTGTGCCAAAGCACTATAAACAAATTTGGGATTATTGCCATTATAACAGCTAACATCTGTATTGATATTAGTAAAGTTACATCGTCCATTTCCTGTAGCCAATATTTTCTTTCCGACTCTAGGATTTCGCTCTAGTATTGTAACGTCTGCACCTTGTCTACTTGCAGCTATAGCTGCCATCATTCCTGAGGCTCCACCGCCTATTATAATAACCCTTATCCTTTTCAATATAAATTCCTCCAAAATTTAAAATGCTATTATAGGATTATACCATAATCATATAATAGCATTTACAAAACTTTATTCAAAGTAAATTATTCATAAACTTGTATAGTCTTATCCCCTATTTTATCTTTGTCTAAAGACTCCTCTAGCTCTTTAGGAAAGGAGATAGTATTGGGATCACCATCGCTAATATATCTTTCCTCTGGATGTTTGTCAAAGTACTCCAACCAATCATATAATCCAGTGTTTTCAGTTTCTATTTCACTAGCCCTTATTCTAGGTATTCTAGCCATATTGGTATCAACATGGTATGAAGGCCGTGCTGGATTAGAACCTACTAAAAGTATAGCCTTATTATGATATTGAGTTCCTTCAAAACTACCCTCTATAACATAATTGTACAGTTCTTCATCTTTCGGGCTTGCGCCATAAGGCAAAGCTAAACTATCTACCTCATAGCCTGGTAAAATTGCCTGGGTAGCTTTCACATTTTTTCCTAAAGCCTCTTGAATAAATTGTGCATCTCTGCTCTCTTTTGTATTAAAATCCATCCTAAGGTTTTCGTGATTATAGCAATGATTACCTATTTCCATTCCTCTTTCCACTAGATATTGGAATTTCTCAGCAACCCATTGCTCTTGCCTAAAAGGTGTAGGATAAAATACATAAAAAGTGGCTTTTAGACCAAAATCTGGATGTTGTTTATTGAATTCCTCTAAAATCCCAACAGCAGAGTTAGGATCAATTACAAATTCTCCATCCTCATCCAATATATTGAATTGACCTTTTGTGCCGTCATCAAAGGTAATTACAACGGGAGTAGTCCCTGGAGGTGTGTCAATATTACCTTTTATATAATCCTTCATACTTATTGCGCGATATCCCTTATCATATAAGGTCTGCAAATCCTTACGAAAATTTTCTGGTGTTCGGACCCAAACATCCTCTGATTCACCTATATCATGATACATCAATATCATGATTTTACCTAATTCATTGACTTTAAGGGCTTTTAGATCCACAGGAGGATGGTCTTGCTCCTCTTCTATTGAGACT
>JAAYKZ010000331.1 GCA_012522165.1 Clostridiales bacterium | reverse complement strand
GGATCTTGTTCTTTTACAGGTATCCTTGTAAGTTTCTTGCTCATATATCTTTCCCCCTAATACAATTTACAACCATGTTCAATCTGCTCCTCTTTTTTGTACATTTGCTGCCGCCTAATGGCTTCATCAAAATCCACTAAATGTCCATCAAACTCAGGACCATCAACACATGCATAGTAGACCTTTCCCCCAACTGTTACCCGACAGCCACCGCACATTCCCGTGCCATCTACCATTATCGGGTTCATACTAACAGTTGTAGGAATTTTATATTCTTTGGTGATTTGACAAACCGCTTTCATCATGGGTAACGGCCCTACAGCAATAACTGAATCATATTGATTGCCCTTGTCTATTAATTCCTTAACTATATCAGTGACAAAACCCTTATGTCCCAAGGACCCGTCATCAGTAGCAATATAGATATTGGAAGCAAGATTCTCTATTTCTTTTTGCAGTATAAGATAATCTTTGCTTCGTGCTCCAATAACAACATCTACATAAGTACCTTGTTCACTTAGATACTTTATCTGTGGATATAATGGTGCTATCCCTACACCACCTCCAACACACAAAACCCGACTTTGACCATCTAGCTCAGATGCTCTTCCCAAAGGCCCTGCAAAATCTTTTATGTGATCCCCTATATCAAGACTTCCTAAATCCTTGGTTGTATATCCTACCTCCTGAAAGATGATTGATACACTACCCTCATGCCTATCGTAATCAGCTATAGTTAAAGGTATTCTTTCTCCTAACTCGCTAACCCTTAGCATTATAAATTGTCCAGGCATAGCCTTTTTTGCTATCAATGTAGCTTTTACTTTCATTAGAACAATACCAGGGGCTAGGGTCTTTTTATCCATTATCTCAAACACCAATTTATCCTCCCATCACTATATTTAACAACCTAATCTGTTCTACTAGTTCAGCTGTTATATTCACGGCTTATAACGATGGCTATTGATTAGTTAGCGCCTTCGCTGATTTAGCTAAGAAAACTCGGCTCTTGTTTTTTCAAAGCAGCGATGGGCGAACGGTCAATAGCCATTATAATTATTGAACTAGCGCAACAAGTTAACTTATTCAAGTTTTATCTACTAAAATATTTTTTGTTAATACATTTACTTGTAGCACATTAATTCCGGTCAATTCCACGATATCATTAATAATATTTATCTGTATCTCTTTCATAATCTCATGAATTTTATATCCATACCGAACAATTATTTCTACGTCTATTACTACTCCGCCTGTATGACTGACAGAATCTACTTTAGTAACTTTATTTACGCCCTTTACTTTATAGGCATTATAATAAACTAGGGATTCCAGGGCAAAATCAGATATAAAAAATTTCCCCATATAACTATAGGTAGGCCTCATTACTGTCTTTTCTAAAGTTACCAGCTTCCTGCCCTTTCCTGTAAATCGGAAAATCCTTAGGGGGTTTAGCAAATATCCAGAAAAATCTTTTCTAACCTCAAGAGTGGGTACAGGAATCACATGTTTACCCTGTTCCTTTCTAATAGTTCTGGCTGCTTGTATTTCTTCTTTGGTGGCAACATCTTCAATCCTAATAATTTCCGTAGCAGGAGGCAATTCAAGGGTGCTCACAATTCTGTTAATCATATTAACAGAAGTACCTAATATCAATATGGCATCAGGGTTTTCTTTATCTATGGCTTCTCTAACTATAGAGGCATGCCCCTTGTCCATAAATAAGGCTCTACGCACTGCAGCTACCATGGTGGCTTCTCTTTTTGCATATATACCCGCAACTACTTTACTTCCCCTGATAAATAAACCATCATCTATAATGTATAAAATATCTAATTCATTTGCAAGAGTGGAAGCTTTGTAACTCTTACCTGTACCACTAGGCCCTACCAAGCCATAGATTTTCAACCTTTTCTCCTCCCTGGCACTATTTAAAACTTTATTTATTTTAACATAAATTATATAAAATTCATAGCAGCAATTCACTATAGTTAGTTTTTAACTATATTTATTCATAAAAATGCCCTCCTACAGGTATAAGTTTACAAGATTTATCCTATGCTCCTATGAGGACATATCAAACTTTTCATCTAATTATTCGAGTTTTTCTCTTATAATTATAAGACTCTCCTTGAAAACTTCCCCATATGTATCTGCCAATGTTGCGCCATAAGCCCCTGTATAAATTTCTCTTCACCAAGGATAGCAAGTTCATTGTAAATCCAATCAAGAAGTTCTTTACTATCCATCTAATCAGCAGGTGCTATTGTAGATTTCTCGCCCGATGATAGTTCACCCACAGTTAAGCCGGGATTTTGTCTAGCCGATACTATTACCTCTGTTAGGATTAAATACTACTAATGAATATCTTTTAGGGGCTGATCGATGGCTTGAAGATACCATTGCCCAAAAAATTAAAAGTATAGGCATATCTGTAGTATAACTCAAAGTGAGCTTGCAGAAAAATGTGATATCCATCCAATCACCGTTAAGGATTGTGAAGATGATAAACTAGAAGGCAATAGTAAAACCTTACTTTAAAGCTATTGGATAAAAGAAAAAAGCAGATTTATAAATACATAGCAGCACATAGACAGACAAAAAAGGTAAATACAGGGCTTAGGGAATATATACACAAAATCTTTTCTTAAAAATTCATTTTTGATACTCCTATAAGGTATTACCAATAAGAGAAAATAGTGCGGAATAACCTAATGAAATAATACATAATGGTATAACACTCTCTTGGATATTAAGCAGTTCTTTTAAGGCCTCTACCCTCTCTTATCTTGGATAGACTCCAAGCCAAACTGAACCTAGACCTAATTCTGTTGCCATCAAAAGCATATTCTACATTGCAGCAGAGCATTCCTGAACCCAATATCCTTTATATCTTTCAGAACTAATATGCCGCATACAGATATTGCACGGCTTGCTTCATTTAGCATCTTAGAATATGGATGAACTTTGGTATCTCACTTAGATTTTCCTTATCATCAATTACAATAAAGTGCTCGCGCTGTTGATTGCCTGAAGAAGGTGCTGCCATACCAATTCTAAGTATTTTGTCAATTTGTTCTTCGAAACCGATCACTATGGCATTGTTCTAATTAAAACTTTTTCTGATTGTTCGCTCTAATTACTGATAGTATTTCTTTTTTAAAATTCTTGTAGCAAACTCTATTTAAAAATATCCATATATCAAACCGACCAAGATAAAATTCAATATGGTTCTTATTAGATAATAACCACGCCTTTTCTCCAATCTTCCTAAATTTTATAGTATTGTAGCACAAAATAATCCTACTT
>JAAYKZ010000034.1 GCA_012522165.1 Clostridiales bacterium | reverse complement strand
GTTTAAAGGAGGCTGCATCCATTGGAATAATTGGTGCTGCCGATGGACCAACATCTATATATGTAGCTAACCTTTTTGCACCTGATTTGCTAGGACCAATATCCGTGGCAGCATACTCTTATATGGCTTTAGTACCTATAATTCAACCGCCAGTCATTCGTGCCCTTACCACCAAGAAAGAGCGTTTGATTCGCATGGATGCTGATTATGATGCAAAGGTGTCTAAAAAGGTATTAATTCTCTTCCCCATAGTTGTAACTGTGGTTGCTGGTATTATCGCACCTATTAGTGTTGGTTTAGTTGGAGCTTTGATGTTTGGAAACTTAATAAGGGAATCTGGAGTAATGGACAGGCTATCCAAATCAGCACAGAACGAACTAGCCAATTTAACAACCCTACTGCTAGGTATCACCATAGGATCTACCATGGTAGCAGAAAAGTTTTTGGCACCTACTACTTTATTAATACTAGCCATCGGTCTGTTAGCTTTTGTTTTTGATACCGCTGGAGGAGTGCTTTTTGCAAAATTCATTAACCTTTTCCTAAAGAAAAAGATTAATCCTATGATTGGAGCAGCAGGTATATCTGCATTTCCTATGTCTGCTAGGGTTGTCCAGAAAATAGCTTTGGAGGAAGATCCTTCCAACTTCATTTTAATGCAGGCTATCGGTGCCAACGTGGCTGGACAGATAGGGTCTATCATCGCTGGTGGAATCTTGCTGGCATTGGTAGGATAAGGAGGTATAATTATGAATCAAGTAGCGTTAGAAGCTCTTAAAGTATTGGGCATAGGTATGGGAACAGTTTTTTCAGTGTTGGTATTATTTTACTTGCTTGTAAAGGGACTTCAGACAATTTTTCCTCCAGAAGATGAAATACAAAAATAGATATAAGTTATCAATATAGGCTTCTATGGACAAACATAGAAGCCTATATTTTATGCTGTTTTAATAATGGATTGCACTAACACCTGCGCTTATGGTAAACTTAATTTATTAGAAGAAAAGAAGGAGATGTTTATGAAAGTAAAAAAGTCATGGATTTGGTTATTAAGCCAAGCCTTCTTTATTCTGACTATTGGGCTTTGTGTGTATATATTTGTAAATTTTCTGATTGTACGTGCTAGTCTTCCCCCAGGAGTATGCCCGATACAAAACAATAGGACTCTTATATATATAGCTATAGTTTTAGCGCTCATTTCATTTATTCTGGCAGTTATAGAGGGCTTGTATAAGAAGAGTGATCAAAGGAACTGAAGGGATGAGATTATATGGAAGAGAACACACAATCTGCGATGGAAACTGCCATACCTTACGAGAGTAAATCATTTAGATTGCCAATAAATAGTTCATGGGACAGATGTGTTAGTTATGGATTGACTAACCAGCACAGGCCAAAACCTCCGCAAATTTTATCTCATAAATTAGAAGAAACCTTGAAAAAACACGAGAAAATATTGCAATTAGCTCATTCTTATATGAAGACTCTTTCTACTATTACTATTAAAAAGGGGGGCATTTTGGGACTTAGTAATAGTGAGGGAATTATTTTACATATTGAAGGCGATTCGGCTAGGCTAAAAGAGTTAGGGTATGAGAAGGGATGTATTCATTTAGAAAAATATATGGGGACAAACGCCATTGGTACCTGTATTGAAACGGGAAAACCCATTATTGTATGGGAAGAAGAGCATTTTTTACAATCTTTAAGAAGGTGGGTTGGGTTTGCAGCACCCATCTATGTAGATGAAAACAATCTTGACGCTGTACTTTTTGCCATGGTACCTGTGGAAAAAGCTTGTAGAACTACTATGGCTATTATATCTGTAGGTGCAAATAGCATTGAGAGGCAATTGCAGTTAATAAAAGATAAGGAATATCTGATAAACATGCACGACATGATGCAGCAGGCACAAAATAGCATAATTGAAGCCACCTCTATAATATCCCATGAAGTAAAAAATTCACTTACCAATATTAGTGCTTATATACAGTTATTACAGCTGGACAAATCCATCAATAACTTTAGAGGTGAGAGAATCTTAAGGGAGATTAGTCGGGTAAATAGACTTCTTGATGATTTCAAGCTACTATCTAGACATCAGCAAAAAAATATTATGGAACAGTCATTAGGTGAAGAACTGCAATCTGTTTTGTATATAATGAAGCCTAAAGCTGAGCTAAACAAGGTTGAAATTATATATCGACCAAACAAGGAAGATATTAATATAAAAGCTGACAAAAGTGCTTTGCATCATGTGTTTATAAACATTATAGACAATGCCATTCAGGCTATGGAGAACGGAGGTACTCTTACAATAGAATGGTATATAGAACAAAAAACTAAGGAGGTTGTCATAAAATTTATAGATACAGGACCAGGTATCCCACCAAATCAAATTGATCATATATTTAAAATTTTCCATACCACTAAGAAAAACGGTAGTGGGCTTGGACTGCATATTTGCCAGACCATTATCAAGTCCTATGGGGGAAATATTGAAGTAGATAGCATTCTTGGGCAAGGTGCTACTTTTATTGTAAAATTACCTATAGCCAACCATTAATCAAATCTATTCTTTTTACACGCCTCTGTGAATATATATAATAATGTTTAATATAATTTAATTCCTTATTCTGGTTAATTTAATGCATATGTTTCCCTATAAATAGATTCTAGCTGTACTATTGTATTATTGCAACAGTTGCGGCTTTATGAACATGCATGCTAATGATAAGTGAAAGGTTTATCCTATGATTATTAAGTGAACTGGTATAAGGAGTTAATATAATGTTTAAAGAGGCGATTGTATGAAATTTGCTTTTATCAAAAGAAAATATCTGTTAGGCGGCATTGCAGCTATCATTTTGCTTGTTTTTATATTAGGTTCATATAATCTGCTATGGAATAACAGGAATTCTTTTGAAAAACATGATAAAGACTTAACCTGGTATGGCATAGATGTTTCATTTAATCCCCAGGATGGGAGACTGGATTGTAAACAGCGGGTTTATTACATAAATACAGAGAAAGATTCTATTATCAATATCTACTTTCATATTTACCCCAATTCTTTTAAATATGAGGAAAAAGCTGTATTCCCTCCGGAAGAGATGAGCAGGGCTTACCCCGATGGTTTTTCACCTGGATTTTTAGAGTTCTCTAATTTAAAGTTGAACGGAAAACCTGCATCATATACAACTCAAGGATATAGCGATGATATTTTGATGATATCCTTAGAGCAAGCACTAGAACCTGGTGATAGGGCAGATATTTGGATGGAATATACGGTGAAACTGCCCCGGTCTCCAGGTAGATTTGGATATTGGGACAACACCTATAATCTTGGAAATTGGTATCCAATACTATGTGTGTATGATGAGAGGGGTTGGAATCTTGAACCTTACTATACCCTAGGTGATCCCTTTTATAGCGATATATCAAATTACAAGGTCAGTATTAGTGCTCCTAAAGATTTTATAATAGCATCTACTGGTGAACTTATGGCCATAGATGAAGGGAAAGATCAAAATATCTGGCACTTTGAGGCTGTTACAGTTAGGGATTTTGCCTGGGTAGCCAGCCAAAAGTTTAAAACTTCTTCAATGACCATAGGGGACACTACTATATATTCTTATTATTATACCCAAGAAGCAGGAGAGAAGGCTCTAGATTATGGTGCGTCAGCTCTCAGGATTTTTAATGAGCTTTTTGGGGCATACCCCTATGGTACTTTGTCCATTGTCCAATCAGACTTTTTTATTGGTGGAATGGAATATCCACAATTGGTAATGATCGACGGAAGTCTTTATGAAACAGAGCAGGATTATTGGCTGGAGGTAGTTGTTGTTCATGAGGTTGCCCATCAATGGTGGTATGGCTTGGTGGGTAATGATCAAATATATGATTCTTGGCTAGATGAGGCTTTGACAGAGTATTCTACTATTCTGTACTATGGTCAGCGCTATGGCCAGGAGGAAGAACACAGTAAATATCAAGAGTTAATAGATAAAGGTAGATACCAGTTATTTAAAGTCTATAGAGATAGTGAAGATATGGATGAAACCATCCAAAGGCCTTTGTATGAGTTTGAAGACTGGATAGAATACGATGCTCTAGTCTATGGCAAAGGCGCTATTATGTTTCATGAAGTAAGGCAGGAAATGGGAGATGAGAATTTTATAAAAGTGCTTAAAACCTACTTTGAAAATAACAAATTTCAAAATGCCAAGCCTGAAGATTTGTTTAAGGCATGTGAGACTGTCACTGGACAAAACTGGGAAAGCTTTTTTAATCAATGGCTGCATGATAGAAATTAACTTACAAGGTGATAAATTTTTATAAAAAGAAGAAGGAATAAAAGAAAGAATGAAGAATAAATATAAATATGAAACTTAATAATTTCGTAAAAAAAATGTAACATTTTTTGTGTTTTGTGGTATAATGGATATCGAAACGAATAACTGTTTAAAAAACACAGGAAGGAAACCTACTATGATTAATAAACTTAAATCAAAGTTTTTAGACAAAGCAGGAAAATGGTTGAAAGCATACAATATATCTGAGATATTGCTATTGGTTATTGTATTAACTAGTGCTGGAGTATTTTCTACTAGCAATGTATCAGAAGCACGATCAACCCCAAATGGCTCAATAGTTGTAGATGAAAAAATACAGAAGGCTTATTTTACCTATTATAATGGCCATAATATAGGCTTAGTCAAGGACAAGGATGATGTTAAAGCCATATTGGAGGAAATTCGAAAGGAATTTGAAAGCAAATTCAATATGGAAACTATTTTAGAGTTTGAAATAGAATTTCAAGAGATTTTTGTTGATAAACGTTTTTTAAGCAGTATCAATTCATTGGAAGATATAATACGCTCAAATATTCAAGCTAAGGTAAAGGCCGCTATAATAGAAGTAGATGGGCAGAATATGGCTGTTTTAAAAGATGAAAAAACTGCAAAATCCATACTGGATTCCCTTCAGCAGCCCTATAAAGAGAGGGCAGAGGAATTGGGTATAGAGCTGTTAGACATTGGTTTTGAAGAGAATGTAGTAATTAAAGATGCATATGTGGAATATAACCAGCTAGAAGACATGGACAAGGTTCTGGAAAGGTTTATGGAGGGTGAGACAGAAAAACAGATCTATATCGTAGAGGAAGGGGATAACGTTTGGACCATTGCCAGAAAACACAATATCACTGTAAAACAAATACTAGAGGCTAACGCTCCAATGGAGGAGTCTGATATTTTACAGATTGGACAAGAACTTAATCTTAATGTACCGGAATGGCCCCTCAATGTGATAACAGTGGAAAAAATCAAATACACGGAGTCTATTCCCTTTGAGACCGAAACTAAGAAGACCGATTCCTTATATACTAATCAAACCAAAGTATCCCAGGAAGGTCAAAAAGGTGAAAAGGAAATAGTGGCCAAAGTTTATAGAAGGAATGGAATAGAAAAGGATAGAGAAAAGGTCTCAGAAACAATAATAAAAGAACCAGTGAAAAAGATTGTTTTACAGGGAACAAAGAAGCCTGTAAAAGGAACATCTTCATCTAGAGGAAGTTCAAGCACTTCTGGGAGCGGAACCATGTCATGGCCTACTAAAGGAACCCTTTCTTCTAGCTTTGGTAGGCGTTGGGGAAGAATGCATAATGGAATAGATATTGCTGGTTCAAAAGGCACCCCTGTTTATGCAGCGGATAGTGGTACAGTTACCTATTCCGCATATAATAGTGGTGGTTATGGTAATCTAATTAAGATAAGCCATGGAGGCGGGATTGTCACTTATTATGCTCATTTAAGTTCGAGAGTTGCTACTAAAGGCCAGTATGTTAAAAAAGGCCAACTGATCGGATATATGGGGAGCACAGGGAGAAGTAGAGGGTCTCATCTTCATTTTGAAGTCCGGGTTAACGGCAGTCCTAGGAATCCCTTGAATTATCTTAGGTAGTATATAACATGCCCTGGCCTTTGGTCTGGGCATAATAGTTTTGAAGAAAGGAGCGATTTAGATATGGCACTGCTAGAGTTTCAATGCCATGGATGCGGAAAAATCTTTGATAAATTAGTTTTTGGAGATGATCGGAGCAAAATTAGTTGTCCACAATGTGGAAGTAAAGAATATAAACAGGTATTTCAAGGTAAAAGCCTTTTCGGACAGATTGGCAGCAGTGAATCAGATTCTTTCGTTTGCCCTGCTCAAAGAAGTGGAGACTGCCCTGGCTGCCATTAATTGATAGATGAAGTTTACATAATATAATGTTATAATATAGTAGTTCTACTGCAATTTTTGATGCAAAGGACTTATTTATTGATTTTGGACAAGGGTAATTATAACTAAAGTATAAACAATTTGAAAATTTTAGTGTGTCAATAACCTGTGAAAATGTCACCTAAAAAATCATGATTTTATTCTATGAAAATGTCACCTTCGAGATATAATTTTGCTTTTTAAGTAACGAGTTAGAAATAACGACAAGATATAAATCATGAAAGTAAGATAAGATGGAAAAGTGAGTTTTTTCGCTAAGTTATAGCTAAGGCCAGGTGCGTGATAAAATTAGGGTAAAGCCTATGGAGCCACCCACCGGCATAAACCAAAG
>JAAYKZ010000330.1 GCA_012522165.1 Clostridiales bacterium | reverse complement strand
GTGCCATAATTTTGTTGTTAGATAATATTTTAGCATTTGTTAGAAGCAGGAAAGGTGATAGAAATGTTGAAGTTGGAATGTGATGAGCTGTCAAAACTGCATATACTACCCAATGCCATTACCTACGTTAATATGTCATTAGGGGCTATTGCTATTTTTATAAGTGCAAATAGCAATCCAAATAATATAAAGATTGCCTCAATCTTGATTCTTATTGCTGGGATTGTGGACAAGCTAGATGGATATATAGCAAGAAAGATGAAGGCTACTAGCAAATTTGGGAAAGAGCTGGATTCCCTATGTGATTTAGTTTCTTTTGGAATAGCACCAATTCTATTATGGTGGAATATAAATAAGGGATTATTGGGAATAAGCGAAACTTTAGTATCCCTATTTTTTATTGGTGGTGCAGCATATAGGCTTGCAAGATACAATGCTACAAAAGAGGATAAGTATATAGTAGGACTGCCCATAACCATAGCTGGTATGATTGTAGCTGGTAAGCAATTGATTGATATAAGTTATAGATTAGAACTTGTTGATCAAAGTATTATCAATATTGAAAATATGCTTATTATAACTCTATTATCAGCACTAATGATTAATAGTTTTAAAATTAAAAAACCTTGTATAAAGTTTTTTTAGTTATCCCGTTATTTATAGACGGGTTTTTTTATGCCTTATTATAATGAGATTTTCCCTTTAGAAGCCATTTAATAACTTACAAGCTCGGCTGCACTCATTGAAAGGATAAAAAATGTGTTATATAATTAGTTCAAAATGTTTACTTTATGGGAGGAAATATGGTAACTAGAGAAGATGTAGCCAAGAGAGCTCATGTTTCAGTAGCAACTGTTTCAAATGTTATTAATAACAAACCAGGAGTTAGCAAGGAAGTTAGGAAGTTGGTTTGGAAGGCTATTGATGAATTGGGATATAAACCTAATTTAGTGGCAAGAAGCTTAAAAACTCGAGAAACCAATCAGATAGCCCTAGTTACCAACGGTATTTCCAATCCCTATTTTGCAGAATTAGCTTTAGGAATGGAAGAAGAGGCCTTTAAAAAGGGTTATATTATTTCTATATTAAATGCCAGGGAAGACAAAGAATATATTGATGAACTTATCAAACGACAGTTTGATGGTATTGTTATATCTACAGATAAGATAGAAATAGAAGATGTTAATCGCCTTACTAGATATAAAATACCTACAGTATTTATTGGTAACGAAGGATATGAGGGATTTCATCCCGATATAATATTGGTGAATCTAGACTTATATGCAGGAGCAATTAAGCTACTAGAGTATGTTATTAATAATGGGCATCGAAGAATAGGTTTTATAACTGCAAGAAAATTGAAATCTCCAGATGAGCCAGACTATAGGTTACAAGCATATCGTAAGGTACTATTAGATTACGATATAGAATATGATCCAGATATTGTGTATATTGATGGCGACACCCCAGACTATGCTTATGCAAGTGTTATAGACATGTTAACCCGGTATGAACGGCCTACTGCTATCTTTACTGGCAATGATTATTTAGCGCCTGCTGTTTATTCTGCTATTAATGATCTAATGCTTAGAATACCTACCGATATTTCAGTGGTGGGCTTCGACAACCTAAACTTAAGCCGCTATCTCACACCTTCTTTAACCACTGTTCATGTACCTCATTATGAATTGGGCCAAAAAGTGATGGAACTCCTTTTAAAGAAGATGAAAGGAGAACAGGTTGATAATGTAAACATGGAAACTAGGGTAATACTAAGAAAATCACTGTCTTCTATATAGTATGGTAAAAGCCCTTTGGTATATGGGGCTACCTACCCCTTCATTTGAAATGGCTTATGAATATGCCAGTAAAAAAGATGAAGTAAAAAATTTAATAGAAAAAATTATAGTTTTGAGACATATAGCCAGACAGAATGGATTGAGGAGATGCTTAAGCAGCAGCGTACACAACAAGGGCAGTTAGCATCTATTGGACTAATTTCATTGGTAGTATTCAGCTATAGGTATTGCCAATACTATGATGACAGGAGTTTTAGAAAGACGTAGAGAGGTTGGGGTTATGAAGGTAATAGGTGTAGGTCTTGGAAAAATTCGCCTCCTATTTTAGTAGAAGCCGCCATGATAGAATTTGTTGATGGCTTGGCAGGAGTGATACTTTCTCATCTATTTTCAAATATTTTAAGCGTTGCCACTAAGGAGACGGTTTTCTTCATCGTAAAGATCAGTCCTATATGATATAATACTTAAGATAAAGTGTACATTTTTACCAATACATAAGATTTGGAGGACTGGTTATATATGGAGAAAAAGAGCAGTAAGGTTAAGCTACAAGAAGTTACTAGAAATTTGATGAGGCTAGAGGGAAATGCTAGAGCATGTGTGATGGTGGAGCCCTTATTCATCATTCCTCACAATTTATTTATCACCTATACTTCTGTATATATGGTAGCCCTGGGATGTACAGATAAACAAATCGGACTTATAGCATCAGTTTCTTTGATTTTTCAAATGTTTTTTTCTATAATTGGTGGATACGTAACAGATAAACTGGGTAGAAAACGAACCAGTTTGATATTTGATTTAATTAGTTGGTGCATTCCTACACTTATTTGGGCAGTTGCACAGAATTTTTATTTTTTCCTTGTTGCCGCAATTATAAATAGTTTAGTCAGGATCGTTCATACTTCATGGTCCTGTCTTCTTATTGAAGATACACCCCCTGAAGACAGGGTTCATGTTTTTTCTTGGATACAAGTGGCAGGTATATTGGCAGGTTTTGTTGCCCCCATTGGTGGTCTGTTGGTCAGAAGGTTTGAGTTAGTACCTGCAGTTAGAGGTCTCTATTTTTTTGCTTTTATTTCAATGACGACTATGGTCTTTCTTAGGAATCATTTGGTCAATGAAACCAAACAGGGTATTGCAAGAATGAAAGAGGCTAAAAATGAAAACTTTTTGAGTAGTATGGATGGCTATAAAAGTGCTATAAAGAAGCTGATATCTACACCCTATACAATGGTGGCTTTCTTGTTATCGGTATTTACCAATATAAACAATATTATCAGAATGAACTTTTTTGCTATTGTATTAACTCAAAAGTTAGAATTTAGTCAGCAAAGCCTATCTTTCTTTCCTGTAGTTCAGTCCGCAATAATGCTGCTTGTATATCTTTTTGTCATGCCTGCTCTGGGAAAACTAAATTTTAAGAAACCCTTGATGAGTGCTTTCGCTGCCATGGTGCTTAGTAATTTACTGCTGGTCTTTTCGCCGAAACAGAGCTTTCTTATGATTATTCTATCAACAACTTTAACTGCTTATGGCACAGCTGTATCTTTTCCCTTTGTTGAATCCATACTTGCAAATTCTATTGATGATAATGAAAGAGCCAAGACCATGTCTATTCTCTTTGTTATTCTATACGGCTTAACAGCTCCCTTTGGATATATAGGAGGAATTCTATCGTCTGTTTCCGAGGAACTTCCTTTTGTCATGATGATTGCTATATTTATTATTTGTTTATTCTTAGTGGGATTGCTGAGCAGATTAGAAAAAAAGCAAATAAAAGATACCATAAGGGATGAAGCATTAGAGATTTAAAGAATTTTTAAAATTATTAATAGGACATTCCTTTAGGAGTGATGCGTTATGTATAAAATATTAATAGTAGAAGATGATACCACTATATCTACTATCATAGAAGAAAAATTGAATAAGTGGGGATACATTACCCTCAAGCTTCAAAACTTTGAGGATATAATGCCAGACTTTACTTCCTTTCAGCCCCATCTTGTGTTAATGGATATTAACCTGCCATATTATGATGGTTTTTATTGGTGTACAAGGATTAGGCAGCTTTCCAATGTACCAATTATATTTATATCATCGAGAGATACTGATGGAGATAAAATCAGGGCAATTTCCCAGGGTGGAGATGACTATATAGAAAAACCCTTTTCGATGGATCTATTGGTGGTCAAAATACAAGCAGCATTGCGCAGAGCATATTCCTATAGCGATCAAACTTTGAATATACAGCAGTATAAGGATATGATATTGGATATAGAAGGGTTAAAGGTCATTTGTGGAGAAAATGATATTGAACTGACTCCTAACGAGGGTAAAATCTTAGCTATGCTCATGAGAAATCAAGGAAAGGTTGTCTCCCGTACTCGTCTTATTAGGGCATTGTGGGATGATGAGAGCTTTGTAGATGATAATACCCTTACAGTAAATGTAAATCGTCTACGAAAAAAATTAAAAGCCATAGGACTTGAAGGGTATATAAAAACCAGCAAAGGTGAGGGGTATAAGTTAATATGAGTTTTATTAAGTACTTAAAAGAAAGATGGCTTACCTATATTTTTATCCTTTTAGCTTTCGGCTTTGCCCTTGTGGTATACAAACTAGATACCAGTTTTAATATTACTGAGTCAAATGCCAATTATATTGCAGGGGGATGGCTAATACTTTTTGTTCTTTTTGTAGCAATAGACTATGGGATTC